>JAAFHM010000197.1:0-6108 GCA_013298375.1 Ignavibacteria bacterium
TGCCAAATTCTTTCCGCACATTTGATGATTTGATAACGACTTCGTATAAAAAAGTTTAACCTTGTTACTCAAATTGCTTTACTTCAATGAAAAATTCTCCTTCTCTGCTATTCTCCACTGGCACCACGCGAAATCCAACGGGGTTGTGATTTTCATATTCTCTTCAATTCCCGGTAAAATGTGAACGGGAAAGCCCGCAAACTCAACCACACTGGCATCATCCGTGCCGAGAAATCCTTCGCTTTGCGCTTTTTGGTACGCTGCAGCGATAATCTCACGGCGAAATCCCTGCGGTGTTTGGATTGCCCGCAAACGTGAGCGTTCATGCGTGATCCGAACATATCCGTCATTGCTACATTCTTTAATTGTTTCTTTCGGAACAAGCCCCGGAATGGCTGCGCCGTGCTGCCATGCGGATTCGGCAATAGACGTGATAAAATGTGGCGTGACGAAAGGGCGAACGGCATCATGCACCAAGACAACATCGGAAGCCTCGCAAACACTTGTCTGCAAGGCATTCATAATTGAATTTTGGCGCTCTTTCCCGCCCTCGACAAGCGCCGCAATTTTCTTCAAACTGTATTGGCTCTGCAAAGCGCGGAGATGCTCGTGAAAGTCTTGGGAGGCAGCAATAATCACGCTTTCCACCGCCCCCGTTTCCTCAAAAACTTGCAGTGTTCGCACGATAATTGGAATACCACCAAGCGCGACAAACTGCTTCGGAATATCAGCACCAAAGCGCGTTCCGGAGCCTGCGGCGGGAATAATGACGGTTGTGCGCATGGCGGCGATTATCTGCCAAATTGGAAGTGGAAGCGCCAGCCCGGAGACGTACCGTTTTGGTCGCCAATAGCAGTACCATCCAACCCCAAAATTCGGTCAAAACCGTAAGCATAATCAAAGCCCAAAAGACCAATTGGGTTAATCAAAAAGCGAACCCCAACGCCTGCGGAGCGCTTCAAATCAAATGGGTTTACGCGATTGATTCTGTCCCAAACATTGCCCGCCTCGACAAATGCCATCGCATAAATCGGCACGGGATTGAGCGTGACAGCAAAGCGCAATTCTGCATTCAGCAACATCATTGCTCGCCCGCCTTGTGGATTCAGCCCCTGTGGATTACCTTCCGCCGGAAGGCGCGGACCAATCAGGCGATCGGGATACCCCCGAAGCGGCGTAATAGCGAAGCCACCAAGAACCGTACCGCCCATATAATAGAGTTCAAGCGGTGGGATGAGTTCTGTTGAAGGATTCAAGCCCGTTACATAGCCCATTTCGGCGTTCAGGCGCAATGTTAAACGATTTTGTTCTGCAATTTGCAAAAGCGGTGTATAACTTTCCAAGGTCAACTGATTTTTGAAATAATCCATTTGTCCAAGACCAAGTGCGCCACCAGCAAGTTTTGTCATTAACACAAAACGCGAACCTTCAGTTGGGAACATCCCGTTGTCAATACTGATACGGGAAATTGTCTGGCTAAGGGCAAACTCCAAGCCTTGTGCAAAAAGTTGTGAATTTTGGACATTGACTTGACCATTTTGTAGAATACGATTGTTCAAGCCTTGCAAAACCCAGTCAGCACGGAAATAGTCGTCGGGCCAGCGTAAACGCCGACCAACATTCACCGATGCGCCGGTACGTTGGTTGCTAAAGAAGAAGTTTTGTGTATCAAAAACGTTAAAACCAAGCGTTGTCGGCTCGTCGAAAAGCCAAGGCTCTGTTAAGCCGAGAGTGAAGGTACTGAGCGCTCCTCCGGCAAAACTATTGTTAAAATTCGCTCCACCAGTATTAAAACCGCCACCACGCTCGTAGTTGAGGTTGAAAATCTGTCCGCCACCGCCTTGAAGCGGCTCGGCAACGGAAAAATTATTCAACGTAATGCCCACCGACCCCGTAAAACCAAACGCTCCGGCATAGCCAAAGGACGCATTAAAGGTGTCATTGGAGCGCTCTTCTACTTTGAAGGTAACGTCAACCTGGGAATTATCGGCAAGTTTCACGTCGGGGCGAAGTTTTTCAGGATTGAAAAAGTTCAACTGCCCCAAAAAGCGAACCGAGCGGATAATAGCAGCACGGTTGAAGTAATCGCCCGGGCGCACAAATAATTCACGGCGAATGACTTTATCTTTTGTTTTCGTATTTCCCTCAATTTCCACACGACGAATTGTAAACTGATTGCGCTCGAACACTTTCACAACAATATCCACTGAATCCGGCGCAACACGCTTTTCTTCTTTCTCCACGCGGGCTGTCAGATAGCCATTGTTCATGTAGAGCGAAGCCACATCATTTTGTTCTTCATTACCTTGCAAGTTTTTATCGAACTTATCGGCGTTGTAGAGGTCGCCTTTTTGCATTTGCAAGCGGTATTCCAAAAACAGCGTCGGGAATACGAGATTCCCCTCGAAGGTGATATTGCGAAGATAGACTTTCTGCCCTTCGTCAACCTTAATGCGAATATCAACAGTTTCCAAGGAGTCATTAAACGCAAGCGAATCGCCTAGCATTTGCGCATCAATGTAGCCATTTTTGCGATAGAAGGTGCTTAAACGCTCATTTTTATCCTTTTCATATTTTTTCTGCTCAAATTTGTTCGATTTCCAAACCTCCCACCATTGCTTAGTTTTGGTATCCTCAAAAGCAGAAGCGATTTCTGCGTCGGAAAATGCTTTTGCGCCCGGAAATGTTATCGTATTGACGTAAAACGTCACGCTTTCCTTGATGTCCAGCACAATATTATAGACGTTGATGGTGTCGGTGGCTTCCTTACGCACTTCCACTTTAGCGAAGGGTTTGCTTTCTTTGTCGTAAAGCTGTTTAACGGCTTTGCGCCCCAATTCTAGGTCGTAGGGCGTGAAAATATCGCCATCTTTTTTATCAAATGCCTTCAGAATATCTTTATTGCTGACGGCGGAATTGCCCTTAATTTTGATGGTGCTGATGTGAGTGGCTTCTTTGACCTTGATATTCAGATAAACACTTGTTCCGTCAATCGAAACGCGGTCAATGGTAATATCCACATCGGAGTATTGACGGCGTTTCCAGAGACTTTTAATAGCGTCTTGGATGCGCCCACCGCGAGCATCAATAAAATCGCCCACCTGCAACCCCGAATAAAACAGCACCGAAGCCGTATCGACAGGCGTTGGCGATTCGACGCGCAAGCCCATGATTTTGATGGGAACAGGGCGCTGTTGACGCGGCTGTGCCTGAGCAAAAGCGGTAGCAGTTTGAAGCGTTACAAAAAGAGCAGAAACGAGAAGTAATGCGGCAGAGCGGATAATGAAGCGTGGCGCAGATTCAGAAAGGAACATAACGTTGATGGCAAATTGAGATAAATGCTTGCAAGAGCGATTACGAGCAAGACACATGACAAGGGAAAATTGTGCAAAAACTATTTGACTTGTATTATTTCATAACACGAAAACAAGTGTCTTTATGACCGCAGAGCGTTCAAAATACGCTTGAGCGAACCAGATTCTTGACCTCCATCTTGTTCACTAATAACCTGCTCGGAGGTTTTCCCGAAACGCCTTTCGCGTCCGAGATAGTCAGCGATAGCGGCATAGAGGTCATTACGACGGAAGTCGGGCCAGAATTTTTCGGTCACATAAATTTCTGAATATGCCATCTCCCAGAGAAGAAAATTGCTAAGGCGCATTTCGCCACTGGTGCGAATGAGCAAATCGGGGTCGGGCGTGGTGTGAGTCTGCAAATACGTGGCAAAGCGCTCTTCGCTAATATCTTCGGGAGAGAGTTTGCCGCGCCGAACATCCAATGCTGCCATCTGGACTGCCCGAACAATATCCCACCGCGCACTGTAACTGAGCGCCAGCGTGAGCGTGAGTCCGGTATTATTTTTCATGGTCTCCATACACTCAAAAAGCTGCTTTTGGACATTTTTCGGCAGCGCGTTGAGTTTGCCAATGGCTTGAAGGCGAACATTGTTTTTATGCAATTCGTCCAATTCCGAGCGAAGATAGTGCAGAAGCAAATCCATTAGAACCGTAACTTCCATGCGGGGTCTGCGCCAATTCTCCATCGAAAAAGCGTAGAGCGTCAGATGCTTTATCCCCAGCAGCGATGCGGACTCGACAATATCTCGCACCGAATTGATTCCTTCACGGTGTCCTTGTGTGCGAGTCAGAGAGCGGTCTTCCGCCCAACGCCCGTTGCCGTCCATGATGATTGCCACGTGTTGTGGCATTTTGCCGGATGCGCAAAGATTCTGTTGAAGCATCTTGTCATCGGCGGTTTGCGATGCTACCCAATTCACTCGGTCTTCTCCTAAAAAGTTGACAAAAAGAGACTTGCAAGTTACGAAGTTTTTTTGAGGTAATTGAGGAGAATTTTTTCGATAGGCAAAAAGTTGGTAAATTTGTGGTCAAAACAACACGGGCTGCATCGCTAAAATACGATAATTCATTGATTTTGCGTGTAGAAAGAAATGTTAAAAATTGTCAATCTCGTTAAGGCAAGATGCGTTGTCTAACAGGAGTGCGAATGCAGTTTGCTCCGCACACGTGCGAAGTTCGTCACCATTCAAGTCTTCCCATCGGATATCGGGATTCTGACCTGAACAGTCCACGAAAATAGAAAGATTTCCTCCCAAAACGAACTTTTTCACCTCTTCTGCGTGTTAATGCAGGTGGTAATGTAAAAAAGTGATATTTTTGCTGTACCGATTTTGGTAGATTCTTGTCTCACAAAACCTCATACAACCAATGAACTCTGCTCTACGCCCGACAAACGCCGCTAGCACGCCCCTCGTCAACCCGCTTTCCTCTTCCAACGGCAAACACCCGCACAATCCCGTTCTCAGCAATTTTGATGTTTTTTCTCATCGCCACATCGGTCCCAACGCGGAGGAACAACAGGCGATGCTTGCTGCAATCGGCGTGGATTCGCTCGAAACGCTTATCGGCGAGACCGTGCCGGAGAGCATACGCCTGAAACAGCCGCTCCGCCTCGCTCCGCCGGAAACGGAGCATGAATTTTTGGCAAACTTGAAAGGCATTGCTTCAGAAAACAAGGTGTTTAAGTCGTACATCGGCACGGGGTATTATGATTGCATCACACCGCCCGTGATTTTACGCAATCTTCTGGAAAATCCGGGTTGGTACACCCAATACACGCCTTATCAAGCCGAAATCGCGCAAGGGCGCTTAGAATCGTTGCTCAATTTTCAAACAATGATTATTGACCTTACCAAGCTCGAAATTGCCAATGCTTCGCTCTTGGACGAAGCCACCGCCGCTGCCGAAGCCATGCACCTTATGTACGCAGCCCGCACGAAAGAAGCTGTTCAAAAAAATGCAAACGTCCTGTTTGTGTCGTCGGAATGTTTTCCACAAACACTTGACGTGCTGAAAACACGCTCTGAGCCGCTTGAAATCGAACTTTTGGTTGGTGATTATGCAACGCTGGATTGGGAAAAACATCCGCGTATTTTCGGAGCCGTGCTGCAATACCCCGCCGCTAACGGTGATGTTCACGATTACCGCGCCTTTTGTGAAGCCGCCCACGCTCACCACGCCTTTGTTTGCGTGGCAGCAGATTTAATGAGCCTTGCTCTGCTCACGCCTCCGGGGGAATTTGGTGCGGATATAGCCGTTGGCTCGGCGCAGCGCTTTGGCGTTCCGATGGGCTATGGCGGTCCTCATGCGGCATATTTTGCCACGAAAGAAGAGTACAAGCGGCTTCTGCCCGGTCGGATTATCGGCGTTTCGATTGACGCGCAAGGCAGTTTGGCATATCGCATGGCGCTCCAAACCCGCGAACAGCATATCAAACGCGACAAAGCCACGAGCAATATCTGCACCGCGCAAGCGCTTTTATCGAATATTGCCGCCATGTATGCGGTCTATCATGGTGCAAACGGCATCAAATCTATCGCCTTGCGCATTCACAGCCTGACAACGCTTTTGGCAAAAAGCCTCACAAGCCTTGGTTTTACGCCATCGAATGAGCATTGGTTTGATACTTTGACCTTTGCACTGGAGTACCCAAGCACGAAGGAAAATATTCGCAAATACGCCCTCTCGCACAATCTCAATTTTCGCTATTCCGACGACGAAGCGCATCAATCCTTTGTGGGCATTTCGCTGG
>JAAFHM010000197.1:6118-8393 GCA_013298375.1 Ignavibacteria bacterium
ACGACGTTGAACGATATTCAAATTATCATCGTCTGTTTTGCACGGGCAACCGGACGCGATTTGTCGCGTATCAATTTCGATGAACTGGCGCGACTTCCCGATTTGACGCATCTTCCGACCACCTTGCGCCGCGAATCCGCCTATTTGACGCATCCCGTTTTCAACCGTTATCACTCCGAACACGAGATGCTGCGCTATTTGAAGCATCTGGAAAACAAGGATTTATCGCTCACCCACTCCATGATTGCGCTGGGAAGCTGCACGATGAAACTGAACGCCACAACCGAGATGATCCCCGTGACATGGGCGGAATTTGGTGCGTTGCACCCATTCGCACCGCTTGACCAAACGCAAGGCTACCAGCGTATTTTCAAAGAATTAGAAAATGCACTCTGCGAAATTACAGGCTTTGCCGACGTTTCGCTCCAACCCAATGCCGGAGCGCAAGGCGAATACGCCGGACTCATGGTCATTCGGGCATATCATCGCAGTCGCAATGACGCGCACCGCGATATTGCTCTGATTCCATCCTCTGCACACGGCACAAATCCTGCCAGTGCGGTTATGGCGGGAATGCACGTTGTCGTTGTGGCGGTGGATGAGCGCGGGAATATTGACATGAACGACCTTCGTGCCAAAGCCGAACAGCACAAAGATAATCTCGCAGCGCTGATGGTAACCTATCCTTCCACGCACGGCGTTTTTGAATCCACTATCAAGGAAATATGCGACCTTGTGCATGGTTACGGCGGACAGGTCTATATGGACGGCGCAAATATGAACGCACAAGTCGGCTTGACAAGTCCTGCGATGATTGGCGCGGATGTGTGCCATTTGAATTTGCATAAAACCTTCTGCATCCCGCATGGCGGCGGCGGTCCGGGCATGGGACCAATCTGCGTGGCAGCGCATTTAGCGCCATTTTTGCCGGGACACGCCGTTGTGAGCATTGGCAGCGATAGCGCTATTCATGCGGTTTCGGCGGCTCCGTGGGGCAGCGCCTCAATTTTGCTCATTTCATATGCGTACATTCGCCTCATGGGTGGCGCTGGGCTGACGCGGGCAACAGAAGTGGCTATTTTGAATGCGAACTATATCAAAGCCCGCTTGGAAAAACATTATCCCGTACTGTTTTCCGGTGAAAATGGTCGTGCGGCACACGAGTTGATTTTTGATTTACGTGAGTTCAAACGCACTGCCGGAATTGAAGCGGAGGACGTTGCAAAGCGGCTTATGGATTATGGCTTCCATGCGCCAACGCTATCCTTTCCTGTTCCCGGAACGATTATGGTCGAACCAACAGAAAGCGAATCGCTGGAAGAACTCGACCGTTTCTGCGAAGCGATGCTGGCGATTCGGCGTGAAATTGAGGCGGTTGCAAGCGGTAAAGCCGATAAAACCGACAATGTTCTCAAAAATGCCCCGCACACCTCGCACGTCGTTTCCGCCGATACGTGGTCGCACAATTACACTCGTCAGGAAGCCGCATATCCGCTTGCGTGGGTGCGTGAACGCAAGTTCTGGCCCACTGTCGGACGCATCAACAGCACCTACGGCGACCGCAATTTGGTTTGCGCCTGCCCACCGATGGAAATGTACATGGAAGCCGCACCAAGCCTTGCATAAATCAATAAGTTATCTTCCCGTCCGGCGGCTGAGGAGTGCAAAGACGCTGCCGTCGGGCGGGTCTGGCGTAGGCAATTTTAGGATAGAACGATGGCGGACAGGCAATGCCTAGTCGTTATCGTTCCAAGAGAACACGAATTTTTATCACTTTTTATGAGAAATCAACGCTCTCATTGTATTGGCAATTATGGCTACAAACCCAGCATTTAACACGATTCCCGAAGCAATTACCGACCTTAAACATGGCAAAATTATCATCGTTTTAGACGACGAAGACCGCGAAAACGAGGGCGACCTCATCTGCTCCTCTGAACTCTGCACACCGGAAATGATTAACTTTATGGCAACCGAAGGGCGCGGTTTGGTCTGCGTTTCGATAACGCCGGAGCGGGCGCACGCACTGGAACTTGATGCGATGGTTCGCTCCAATACTGCGCTGCATGGCACGAAGTTTACGGTTTCGGTGGATTATCTGCACAATACCACGTCGGGCATCTCTACATTTGACCGCGCCGCAACGGTGCGTTCGCTTGCCGACCCTGCCACGAAGCCGTCAGATTTGGGCAGACCGGGACATATCTTTCCACTTGTCGCCGTAGCAGAAGGCGTATTGCGCCGTGCGGGGCATACCGTAGCAACCGTAGATTTA
>JAAFHM010000570.1 GCA_013298375.1 Ignavibacteria bacterium
CTCTTCCGATCTAGTCCGACAAACGTGCGGAACTCATTCGGTGGAAGCGTTCCACCTGCATCTGGCTCCAAGGTCACTGCCAGCGTCGATCCGAAGAACAGCGATTTTAAGCGCCCTTCCAAGACGCGACGGCTTTGTACGGTCAGCTGGGACGGATAAATCCGCATCGTGGTTTCTTGCTGCGTTTCGTCGCCTTGAGAGGTGTGTTTCATGCGAACGGTGTATGTGCCTTTGGGAAGCGCTTGCAGCGCCCGCGCCGTGAACTCAATGGATTTGCCTTTGTTCGATACCACCAATGAAGCGGCTTTCGGACTGTTATCGGCAAGCGCAACGGGTTCAATGACGAGCGGCGTGGATTTCCCATCGGCGCTCAGAATCTCGCCTTTCGGCAGGTTATTCCCATAAAATGGTCCAGCGGTAAATCGGAAACGCGGCGTGAGTCGGTCGAACAAATACACGTCTTTTGGCAGCGCAATATTTGCTTTCACAATCGCCACAGGCGGCTTCGTTACTCGCACGTTGATTTCCATCGCTCCGGCATTTTGGGAAAAATATTGCGATTTATTGGGAGCAATAAGTTTTGCAACATCGGCATACAAATCAATTTTTCGACAAATTTCCTGAGCAAGCGAACTTTCACTAGCCTTTTCACGCCGAACTTTCGCTTTTGCGGCTTCCATTTGCGCAAAAAATGCTTGCGTTTGTTCCTCATTTTTCGCCTGAATAAGTGCATCCATCGGCGGGGTTCCAAAACTTTCCAATTCGCGTTGCAACATCTGTTGCACCTTGCGCAGTTTTTTCACCGTCAGTTGCATGGATCCAATATTAACACGGGCATCGTCGGAAATCGCATCAAAGCTGGATGCTTCACCGCTTACGCCCATAATGCGATTTGTACGCGACCCAAAACGCAATTTGTACCAACCGGGCTGCATGGGCTGGAAGTTGACCGTAAAGACGCGCTTCGTGTATTTGCCGCCCTTTGAAGCCGCAACCTTCTCGGTTTCGCCGGAATTATACGCAAAGGCGGTGTCTGCGCCCTTGACGCTTGGCGTGATTGCCCGAAAAAGCGCTTCACTGCTGGTGTTGGCAAATTGCTGTTGATAGATGGGCTTGCGCCATTCACTATTTTGCTGCATTTGGGCGGTGTCCAGTGCAAGCGTCATTGCACCAAGCGCCTTCCAGTGTGCATCATTGCTGCTGTCCAGCGCTGGAAGTTCGGCTGATTCTGTGCCAGTGTACAGCACTTCGTAATCCAATGCTTGAGCGTTGGTTAAACGGCGCAAAAGTGTGTAATGGTTCAGCGTGTCTTGCCGAGTCGGGGCAATATTTACGCCGCTTCCATCGTTTACACCGACTTCAACGTTGTAGGTACGATATTTTTTGTAAGGAATCCCGCTCATGCTCACGGCTTCCTCCGAAAGCAGTGAGATTTCATCATTGATGCGGGATGTGAGGTTTTCATTACCCGGACCAACCTGCATTTGTCCGAGAATATCTTGGATGATTTCACGCGCTTCACGCTCGCGTTTGCGTAAGTGGTCTTCGGCTTCGTCGCGTTCGACAATGATAATGAGCAGTTCCAAAATCACCGCCAAATACAGCACAAAATAGACCTTTCCGGCAGAACCTTTTGACATGGCTTTTAATAAAAAAGGAGAAACAGTAACTGGTCAAGCATCACGATAATTTTACTCATTCGCCCCCTTGATAAAGGGGGAACGGGGGATTTCTGCGTATAACGAGTGATTTAAAGCTGTATTCAAGCGTTTAATCCCCCGTTCCCCCTTTATCAAGGGGGCGAATACGACAGCGTACTATGTACTTGAATAGTTACAAAAAATATGAATAATGAAGGTCATGCGCCAGCGTACAAGAGGCTTTTCAAACAACAGCACCGCGAGGCGCATGACCACAAATAACAAATCCGATTAAGGCAACAACCACCCTTGACGCTTGATTGCAAGCGACATTCAAAGAAATTGTAGAAAAGGAAGTAACAATGGGAGTACGAACGAAGTTCGCAAAAAATCTACCTTGATGCCTGACGCGAACTGGCGTTCGCACTCCTGTTAGGCGTGGGCTTTTGCGGTGCGAGGTTTTCCGGCGCGGAGCGATTCGACAAAGGTTTCCGTGAGCGATTCGGCGAGGCGTTTTTCCATATCGGGGCGTTCAATGCGGTCGCGTATTGCCTCTTGCATAGCGCGTTGGAAGGATTGATTATCCACCGACGACATGACCAAAGCGACATTTTGGGTGTTATTTTCAATGCGTTTGAGCGATTCGGCGGAACTGGCTTCTTCACGTTGGAACATAAGCGTTAGCCCAAGAGCCAGCAGTAATGCGCACTCCAGCGCAATCGTCGCCACAATCAAACTCGGATGCGATGCAGGAATAAAGCGCAAACCGCGCAAACCAATCACCACAATCATCAAGCCGGCACCGGCATACGCGAAGCCCTGCACGACATTTCCATAGTTCGGCGCAAAAAGTTCACTCATGTACAAACGCACTCCGTAGGCGAGGTGCAGCCGATTCTCACGCCAAAGCCGTGCAAGTTGCAAAGTATGAATCGTGTGGACGATAGCCGGAGAAAAGGCTTCTTTCATGCGGCTTACAAGGGTATTGCGCACAAAAGCGTGATGACCATTTGTCACCGAGGCAGCATCAAATAAGGATTCTTGAGTATAATTATTAAGCGTGATCTGGCGCTCGTTATCGGTGCGTGTGGCTTCCCAGAGCGTGTGAAGATACGCATTGACGCGCTCCGGCGATTCTTGGGACAATATCGCAACATCAGCATCCGAAAGCAGGAGAAAATCAACGACATCTTCCGAAAAGCCTGTTTGAAAGAGCAGTTTTATGCGGGATTCCGCGTATGTACGCTCGGCAAGAGCAGCAAATAAGCCAATGCTCGTTGGCAAAAGGAATGTGAGAAGAAATGCGGTAAAAAGCGCAATGCCCAAAAGCGGTACAGAAAGGGCGATTGAGGGCGTAATTACGACAGCTTCATCACCCATGAACGGTGTTTTTATGAGCCATTCGTCGCTGGCTTTTGCGTAACCGTGTTGTTCGCGGTTGCGGGCTGTTGGGGTAAAATCCAGAATAAATTCGCCACTCGTCCAAGCGCGAGTTGGCTCTTGTCCTGCAAATTTTGCCCCTTCGCTTGTTGGACTTGCAAAAACGCCATTAAAATTCACGACGACAATTTCACTCGGTGTGAGTGTCGTGAGTGCAGCTTTTTCGATAAGTGCGGGGGTGATACCAAAATAGAGACCACTAAAAATCAGGGCCACAAGAGCGGCAAATA
>JAAFHM010000048.1 GCA_013298375.1 Ignavibacteria bacterium
AGAGCAAGCGGCGGGGGAATACCGCCTAGAAGCTGCCCTCCAACGGACGCTGCCGAATGGCGCGTACACGCTGCGTTTGCAGGCGGCGGGCGTGGTCAAGACCGTTAGGGTCAATGTCGTGAGGTAGGGCTATTCATTCAAGATGCTCTGCTTGGTTTGCATCGTATAGATTATTTTTGACAAAGGGCGTATATTGAGTGAAGTAAAAAACAAAATCGCGGTTGGCACGTTTTGTACTTCCTTCAGTTTGGCATGAATTGTATCAAAAAAAATATATTTTCGCTGATTCTTGCGCTTGTATTTACCATTGCTCAAGCGCAGAGTGACAAGGCATTCGCGCAAATACATCAGTCGCAACAGTATTGGCAACCGGACTACACTTTTGAGCATTTGTCGCAAGAGCAGGGGTTGTCGTTCAACACCGTTACCGCCTTTGCGCAGGATAAACAGGGTTTTCTTTGGGTCGGTACGTTCGACGGATTAAATCGGTACGACGGTGTGCAGTTCAAGGTTTTTCGCCATACTGCGGGTGATGCCACGAAGAACATTCCGAACCAAATTCGCTTTCTCTATGCTGACAAAAACGATGAAATCTGGATTGTCAGTTTTGATAATACCATTACCCGCTTCAATCCTCGCACTGAGAAATTCTCACCCGCGCGTTCTCTTGAAAACTCTTCCGAGCAAAAAGAGTCCTCGCCGTATATCATCGGTGGCATTACCGAAGATGTGGCGGGAACACTCTGGATAAGCACGATGAATAATGTGTATCAATTTAACCGCGCTACGCAAGCATTTGAGCCTTTTCCCCGAAAATATTTCCCACCTTCACGTACCATCACCTTTAACGGCAGTCTGCTGTCCTATACCGATAGAACCTCGCCCTCAGCAACACCGCGCCTCTGGACGCGCATACACGGCGGGTTGGCGGAAATTGAAATTGATACTGACACTGCATCTGCAACGAGTAGTCAAAGCCGCATTCGCACGTATTCGCTTACTGACACCGCATTCGACAAGACAGCATTTTTCGGAGGACTGGTACAAGATTCTTCAGGATACTTATGGTTCTCCGACAATGCGCATATTTTCTGCTTTGATGTTCGTTCCAAAGCCGTTATCGCCCAATTCCCCCGTGAAACCTATCTTCGGTTATCATCCCTAAAAAATCCGCCTTCGCACGACTTTCGCTTTCGCGCCTCGCTTTGTGCGCCTGATGGAACGGTGTGGTTTGGTACGGGCTATGCGGGAATCGTCGTTGTACGCTACGACCGTGAGCCTCGCAATGCCGCAATGACGTTGGTGAAAAACGATGAAGCAAATCCGCTGAGTTTGAGTGGGAATACGATTCGTGCTTTTTTTGCCGACAAGTCAGGTGTGGTCTGGGTTGGCGGGGAACCGTTTGGCATGAATAAATACTCTCCTTCACAACAGAAATTTCAACTCTTTCGCCATTCCGCACTACGTCCAAATACGCTGGCAAACAACTATGTGCGCGGAATATGCCAAACGAATGACGGAACAATATGGGTGGCAACGCAATTTGGCGGACTTTGCCGATACAGCCCCACAACACGCGTCTGGACACGCTTTCAAGATGATACTACCGATGCAATTCCCAAACACCATCGCCTGAAAACAAACCGCTTTTGGTCAGTCTTTGCCGACCGAACAGGCACGGTCTGGGCTGGAACGCTTGGCAACGGGCTTCTCTGCTACAATGCCCGCGATGACCGTTTCGAGCCGTCACCGCTTGTGCCGGACAGCACCGTTATTCAAGCCGTCACCGAAGACCGCGCAGGAAATTTGCTTATCGGAACACGAGCAAATACGCCGCACACAGGGCTATTCGTCATTCCACCCGACCGCAAGCGAGGCAGTGTGCGATTTTTTCCGACCAAAAACCCGCGCAGTAGCGATATTATGAGCGGCGATGTTGTTGCCATTCACCAAGACCGCTTCGGAACAGTGTGGCTGGGAGGCTTGCGGGAACTGTGGATGTTCGATGCAAATACGGGTGTACTCCGCGACCGCGCTCCCGAGTTTCTCCGTGCTTCTGGAATGGCACTATCCGTTGTCGGTAGTATCGTTACGGCAATCATGGAAGACCACGATGGTACGCTCTGGATTTCCAGCAAAGGAGCGGGTTTGGCGCGATACGACCGAGCGCACGACAGATTCTCTTTTATCAACCAAACGCACGGACTTCCCGATAACTCCCTCTATGCTGCGCTTGAGGACGGGCAGGGACGGTTCTGGATAAGCAGTGATGCGGGTTTGACGCTGTGGAATCGGCAGCAAAACACTTTTCGCACCTTCACAAGCGCAGATGGACTGCAAGGGCGCGAGTTTAATCGAGGCAGTTATTACAAAAGTGCGAATGGAACGATGTTTTTTGGCGGAACAAACGGCTTCAATGCGTTTCATCCGGACTCCCTACGCTTTAATCGCACTCCGCCACCGATTGCGCTGACGGGAATACAAATTTTTGCTGAGGAAAAAATGCCCGCAACGCTCATTCGGACAAGTCCCGAAGGGCGGCAAACACTCACGCTCAGGCACGACCAAAACTTTGTTACGTTCCAATTTGCAGCCTTAGATTTCCACGTCACGGCAAACAATCAGTATTCGTATAAACTCGAAGGATTGGACAAACAGTGGATTCTGGACGGAACAAGGCGTGAAGCGGTGTACACGAGCCTCGACCCGGGGGAATACACCCTGCGCGTCCGCGCCGCCAATAACGACGGAGTATGGAATAATGCGGGTTTGTCGCTGCACGTCGTTGTTTTACCTCCGTGGTGGCAAACGTGGTGGTTTCGTGGGATCTTGATTTTATCAGGTCTTGGAGCGATTGCGCTGGTCATTCAAAACTATCGCCGCCGCATCCAACGATTGCAAGAACATCGGCGCGAACTGCTCTTGCACATCGAAGAACGCCAGCGTGCGGAGCTTGAAATGCAACGCTCGGAGGAGAAATTTCGCGCGCTTTTTGAGACCTCCACGCTTGGTATGGTTCTGTGGCAAAATGACGGTGTGATTTTGGAAGTAAACGCTGCATTTATGCGGCTTTTGGGGCATGAACGGCATGAGATTTCTACGCTCAATTTTTGGCAAATTTTAGGAGATGCGCACAGCAGTTCCATTACGCATTCGCTCCAGCAACGACGCTCTTTTGGACCGATTGAACAAACGCTCGTGCAATCAAACGACGAAAAAATTGCGGTGGTGATGTACGGTATTGCTATTGGCAATCACAACGAACACCAAGATTTTGAGCGGGTGTGGTCGGTTATGGAAGACATCACTGAGCGCAAACGAGCCACCGACGCGCTTTTGCGCTATCAGCTCAATCCGCATTTTATGTTTAATGTATTAAATTCGGTGAACGCGCTCATGGTGGAAAATCAACGCAATGCAAAGCGCATGATTATTCAGTTCTCCAGCCTCCTTCGGCATACACTTGTGGCAAGTACGCGCCAAACCGCGCCGCTTGGCGATGAAATTGATGCGGTGGAGCATTATTTGGCAATCGAGAAACTACGGTTTGAAGAGCGTTTGGAGGCTGTTGTGAATGCTGACCGCGCAACGCTGAGGCTGAATGTCCCCGTGTTTTTGGTGCAGCCACTCGTGGAAAATGCCATAAAATACGGTATGCAAACCACCGAACAGGCACTACGCATCAGTGTGGTAAGTCGTATTGAGAATGACGAATTATGTATTGAAGTTATCAATTCAGGAAAATGGATAGAGAGTAACGATGCGACACTGACCAAAAAACGTAGCACAGGAATCGGATTGAGTAATTTGCGTAAGCGTTTGGAACAGTATTATCCACAATCGCATAGTATGGTGATTGGTGAAGAGCAAGGAATAGTGCGGGTTCGGATTGGAATTGCACTCAAAGAATTATCGCAAACGAAGAGCGACCGCGCTTTGGTATAGTGCTGCTCAACATCAACAATCAGAATTTCAACAAACGACAATATCCATGATACAAGCATATCTGATAGACGACGAACGCCTTGCACGCTTGGAAATGCGTCAAGCACTCGCTGATTTTGCTGACCGCGTAGCCGTCATTGGTGAGGCGGCAAGTAAGTCCGAAGCGATTGCGTATCTTTCTGCACCCCAAAACCCGCGTCCGCACGTGATTTTTCTCGACATCAATATGCCGAATGGTTCAGGATTTGAGGTGCTGGAAGAAATTGATTACGATGGCGAAGAGCAAATTCGTATCGTATTTGTAACGGCATACGATGAATACGCTATTCGAGCCTTCAAGGTTAATGCGCTTGATTACATTCTCAAGCCAGTGGATCCAGACCGTTTAGAACTGACGATTGCTCGTATTGAGAAGAACTTGAGGCATGAACAGCCACTTGATACCCAGCCGCAGTTCCATAAAGAGTTTTCATCGGAAAATTATATACCAGCCCAAGGTGATATACAAGCCCAAGAAGCACCAACACTCACTCTTGAGGATTATGTATTTGTTACTATTGGCAAGCAACGCCGTTTTGTGCCAGTTCCGGAAATAGTGTGCATCACGGCAAGCGACAACTATACTGAACTGTGGCTCCCCGACGGCAAACGCGCAATGATGCTTCGCACGATGAACGAATGGGAGGCAACGCTGCCAGAGCAAGATTTTCTGCGTATTCATCGCGGAACAATCATCAACCGCACGTATCTTGATGCTTCGCGTCCTGTGGAGTCAAGCGGAAGCGGAGCAGTCATCTTTCTGCGCGATATAGTCGAGCCATTTGCCATTAGCCGCCGCTCGTTTGCGAAATTGAAGGAGCAGCTTTCAGTGAAATAAATGAAGCAAATCCTGCATTTACCATTCTCTGTCATCCGCACTTCGACCGCTTACCCATTTTTTCGACCGCTTACCCAATATCTTGTCCTATCATGCTGTATCTTGAGTAATTTTGCAGCATGGAAACCTACATTATCATCATCGAACAACACGACATCCCGTCTGGACGGCTCTACGGCGCATTCGTACCCGATGTGCCGGGCTGCACTGCTACGGGCAAAAGCCTCGACGAGACGTTGGAGCAGATTCGCACTGCTCTCTGCGCCGTTATCGGTACTTTGCGGAATGCGGGGCGCGATATTCCTGCGCCGCACAGCCTCGAAGAGCATACAGCCTTGTATTCAGTTTCTGGCGAATCGCTTCTTGGCGAACACAGTATTGTGGCAATGATGGATGTTTCCGCGCCTCAACGGAGGCACTTCTCGCGGGCGGCATAACGAGAGAAAGGTGATCTGTTCAAAATTAATTCAAAACCGTTCAAACGTATTGTTTCTGTTCAATCCTGATTTTAACTCTCCTATTTTTCATGGTGAACTTTATGATGTCTTTTCGTACTTCTCGCGTGAGCGTCCGCTTTGTGGTCAAATCCCTTGCACGGCTGTTTGCGGCAAAAGTGCTGACGCTCTGTGTGTTTCTTCTTGCCTCGTCGTACAGTTCTGAGGCTGCGACGTACTATTATAGGGCTGGTAGCCCCAACCCGAATTTACCTTCCAGCTGGAATACCCTTGTCGGCGGGGGCGGGACGAACGCCACGAATTTCACCACCAACAATGACATTTTCGCCATTCCCAATGGACGTATGGCTACCCTGACGGCTCCCCTTGTACTGGGTACAGGGGCGAATGGCGTGGATTTAATCATCCAAAACGGGGGGACGCTCAACACCGCAACTTTTTATGTTGAACTTGCAGGCAATACCGGCAATTTTGACTTACAGGCAGGAGGAACATGGCGAATAGGTTTCACCGAAGGTTTTAACGGTTCGGATAATTTAACCGGTTCATTGCGCATGACGGCGACAACTCCCGGAACTGTTACCTATTCCCCTACTGCAAACTACATCTTAGATGACGTTGCCGTTGCAGTGGCTGTGCGACTTGCGCCTGTGGGCAATAAACCTGCTATCACGCAGGCAAATAACCTGACGGTGTTAAATGTTACGGACCCTGCACAATGGTATTTAGGCGATCCCTTGACGTTATCTGGTATTTTGACCATTCAAAATGGCGGGGAAATGACACTCTTTAACACCTTAACCTTGAATGGCGCGGGGAGTCAAGTGCAAACAGGCGGTATTTTGAATTTTAACGGTGCAGGAGTGCTTGCCAATAATGCTGGGCTGACAATGCAATCCAATTCTACATTGTTAGTTTTCGGAGTAACAAACTCGCCTTTCGTAACGGGCATGGCGGTAAATTATATCTCAGGCTCTACTCTATGGTACCAAAGCGGGACATTGACGACAACAGGATTGGAATTACCCTCTACCATGAATGGTAATCTCCATTTTTTTCAACCACCCGCCAATGCACTTACTCTCAGCGGACCAACGACCGTTAATGGTAGTATAACATTGCTCAATCGGCTCAACACCAGTGCAGTAAATATTCTGACCATCGGCAATACTGCCGCCGGAGCAATAACGCAGTCCGGTGCAGGGCAAATTCAAGGTCCAATGCGACGTGTATTACCTGCCGGAGCGGGTGCGGGAACATGGCTCTTTCCCATGAGCAAGGGCGGACAGTATATGCCCTTTGCTATCCAAAACCCCAACACCACAGGCGGTGCGACTATTCAAGTAGAAGCATTTAATGCCGGAACGGGCGGAACAGGCGACGGCGCAACGCTTGCAGGTGCTTTGGGGGCGTATTATTGGCTTGCGCAAGAAGTTGCCGGAAACTTCAATAACGGACTCGTGCAGGTTGGTCGGACGGGGCTTGTTGCTGCAAACGGCATCGGCTCAAGTACAGTGCTTGCTGGAACGTACTCCTCCAATGGCTCTAATACGTACAACGGCGTTCCCACGCCGCCAACACTCACGCGGACGGTAACGGACAATCTTGCCGCGCCTACGTATTTCGCTGTTGGGACGGCACTCATGAATGTTTCGGGCAATGCTCCTCCTTTCACGCCGCGCCCCACCACCACGCCGCTTCTGAACACGATGAACTACGGTACGCCCACAGGTTCGCCCGTGAAAGTGCCGATGGATGTTGCGGGTACGAATAGCATTGACGTTACGTTCTCACAACCCCTCGCTCCGTGGGTCTTTTCCAATGGCACAACTTCGCCGAATGCGCGAGATGCAATGAAAGTTCATGGTACGACTTCACGCGGCTACCGCTCTGGCGTGGGCTTTGCGGGTTCGGGAGCGACACTCCAATTCACGACTACTGCTTCCGTTACAAGAAGTTTCAACCCGGGCGAACAAGTCTGGGTAAGCGTTACCACTGCCCAATCTACGGGCGGTGCAAGCACACGCCCCTTTGTGATGGGCTTCCGCACAAGAGCCGGCACAGGTCCCGCAACATATATTTCAGGACCGACCTTGACAAATCCAACGAAAATTCCTACGGATGTTGTCACCGGAGATTTTAATGGCGATGGTTTGTTGGATATTATCGTACTGAATACTGTCGGCTCGGCTGATATGAGTGTATTCCTCAGCACTGGTCCTGGAACATTTGCTGCGGCGGTAACATATCCCGTAACAGGAGGCACAAATGCCATCACCGCAGGTGATTTCGACAATGACGGCGACCTCGACGTTTGCGCCGCCAATGGTGGCGGTTATATGCGTATGCTGCTCAATAACGGCAGCGGAGTCTTTGGCGCAGCGATAAATGTTGGGACGGGAGCAGGAACCCTTGTTGCTATTACGTGTTCCGATGTAGATGCCGACGGCTATCTTGACCTTGTTGTGGTGAACTCCGGTGGTCAAGTCGGTATCGCGCTCAATAGCGGAGGTGGAGCGACAATATTTCCGACTGTTACGTTCTATGCAACAGCAGCATCACCACAGGGCGTTACGTGCGGCGATTTCGACGGCGATGGCGATATTGACCTTGCCACTGCCAATAGTGTCGGGAACAACGTCAGTATCTTGATGAACAACGGTATGGGCGTGTTTGCGGCGGCAGTGAATTACGCTCTCGCAGGAGCCCCATTTGCAATTACCAGTGCTGATTTCGACGGCGACGGTCGGCTTGACCTTGCTGTGGCAAGAAACGGTAGTGCCAACGTCAGCATCCTCATCAACAGTGCCGCAACGCCCGGAACATTCCCAAGTGTCGTGAATTATGCCGTGGGAACAAATCCGCAATCTATCACGAGCGGTGATTTCGACGGTGATGGTAGGATTGACCTTGCCGTAGGGAATTTTACGAGCAACACCGCAGGCATCCTTATTAACAGTTCCATAACGCCAGGAACATTTGCTGCTGCCGTAAATTATTCCGTAGGAACAAACCCCGTTGCTATCACCTGCGGCGATCTCGACGGCGACGGCGATATGGACATCGTTACAGCAAATGCCGGAACAAGCAATAATGCGACGGTACTGTGGAACGCTACGCCGATGAACGTTGCCGGTAACGTTCCACCCTTCACACCGCGCCCCACCACCACGCCGCTTCTGAACACCATGAACTACGGCACGCCGTCGGGTTCACCTGTGAAAGTGCCGATGAGTACTGTCCCGACGGGCATCAGCGTAACCTTCTCGCAAAATGTAACAGCAGCCACCTTCACCGATGTTGGCGCAAATAATGCCCGTAACGTGATGAAAGTGTTCGGCACAACATCACGTGGCTACCGCTCCGGCGCAGGCTTTTCCGGTGCAGGGGCAACGATGACCTTCACGACCACAGCCTCCGTACCACCATTCAGTTTCAATCCGGGCGAACAAGTTTGGGTGAGCGTTACCAATGCGCAAAGCACGGGCGGCGCATTCACGCGCCCCTTTGTGATGGGGTTCCGCACGCGGGCGGGGTCGGGACCGGGGACGTTTTACCAAACCGTCGGCTATGGAACAGGTACAAATCTGAGTATGGTCGTTGCGGGAGATTTTGATGCCAACGGAACCGTTGACATGGTTGTCGGCAATGCCGGTACGGGCACAGTAAGCCTCTATTTGAACTCAGGCACGGGGACATTTACGGCGGCGGGCAGTTTTCCCGCGCCAGGCAATCATAACATCACCGCCGCCGACTTTAACGCTGACGGTTTTCTTGACCTTGCTGTGGCGAATGATGGAGCTGGTACCGTGAACGTCCTGCTCAACAATGGCGCGGGCGGATTTGATCCGTTGGTCGGTTATCCCATCGTTAGCATCTCACAAGGTATTACATCAGGTGATTTCGACGGCGACGGCGATATAGACATTGCTGCAGCCAGAATAGCAGGTCAAGTTGCGGTGTTATTGAACACTGGCACAGGAACGTTCGGTACCGCAACGAATTATGCTGTGGGCGGTTCTGCAAATATTATCACGACGGGCGATGTCGATGGCGATGGCGACCTCGACCTTGCCGTATCGAACAGAGGGATCAATGTTGTGCATATCCTTCGGAATACGGGCTTAGGTACTTTTGCGCCGCCGGTAAATTACGCTGCGGGAACGGATTGCGGCGGTCTGGCATTGGGCGATTTCGACGGTGACGGAGATCTCGACATTGCCGTTGGCAACCGAACGTCTGTCAATATCAGCGTACTCATCAATAATGGTTTGGGTGTTTTTCCACTGCCGCCCGTTAATTACCCCGTGAGCCAAGCTCCGGAAATTGTTATTGCAGCGGATTTCGACGGTGATGGCGCTCTCGACCTTGCTGCCGGAGAGAATACGGCGGCGGGAAGAAATGTCGCGGTTTTGCGCAACTTGAACACAGGAACCGGAGCGTTTTCGCCCGCAGTCTATTTCCCTTCCGGAGGTCAGCGAACGTGGGGACTTGCCTCTGCCGATTTCGACGGGGACGGCGATATGGATATTGCGGTAACGAATCAAAGCAGTAATCTTGTCTCGGTTTTGAAAAATGGCACACAGCCTCTTTTGACGACGCTTGCACCTGCCCGCAACATCAATACCGCAGCCGTCAACGTTCCGATAGCACCGATATTCAACCAAATCATGACCACCGCAACGGCATCGGTGGGAGCGTTCAAGGTTTGGGGCGGCTTCACGGGGCTAAGAACGGGGGCGTATTCGGGCGGCGGCACCACGACACCGCAATTCACGCTGCCCGCTCTGAATCCTTTCCGTCCGGGCGAGCAGGTGTGGGTAACGGTTACGAGTGCGCAAAGCAGCGTTACCGCGCCGAATAACTTTGCGGGCATTGCGGCGCGTCCGCAGGTGTATGGCTTCCGCACGGCGGTCAATCCCCTCAGCCCTGGCACATTTCCTCAGCAAATGACGGGTTCGCCCTTTGCCGCAGGTACAACCCTGTACTTCATCGCACAAGCAGATTTTGACAACCTGAACGGCTTGGATATGGTTGTGGCGAATCGCGGCGCGAACAATGCAAGCGTTTATTTGAATAACGGAAGCGGTTCCTACAACGCACCCACCACGCTTGCCGCAGGAACAACGCCGGAGTGCGTGGCAGTGGGCGATGTTGACGGCGTGAACGGTCCGGATATTATCATCGGAAATAACGGCTCGAATAATGTAACGGTTTGGTTGAACAACGGCAGTGGCGGCTTCACAGGCGGCTTGTCCTATGGTGCAGGCGGCGGAGTGAACTCCTTGGCGGTGGTGGACTTGAACGGCGACGGTGCCCTTGATATTGCAACAGCGAACATCACTGGAAGCCAAACGGGAGTTCTGTTCAACAACGGAAGCGGCGTGTTTAGCGGTTTGACGAATTATGCTATCGGCACAGGTCCGCGCTCAGTAACGGCGGGCGATTTCGACAACGACGGCGACCTCGACCTTGCCTTTACGCCAAGCGGCGCGGGTATCAACAACGTCGGCATCATGCTCAATTCAGGATATGGGACGTTTGCGCCCGTCGTGAATTATCCCGTCGGCGCAAATCCGTCCTTTGTGGTTTCTGGTGCGATTGACGCAAACAATAGTCTCGACCTTGCCGTCGGATATTTAGCGGGAACAAACGTCAGCGTCCTGACGAATTCTGGTACGGGAACGTTTAGCGGGGCAACGAATTATCCCGTCGGTACAACGCCGCAAGGTGTCGCACTGGGCGATGTGAACGGCGACGGCTTCCTTGACCTTGTGTCGGCAAATAGCGGCACGAATAACGTCAGCGTTCTCATCAATGACGGCTCCGGTGGTATGGGTTTGGCGGTGAATTATGCCGTTGGCGTAAATCCTCGTGTGCCAGTGCTGGGCGATGTGGATAGCGACGGCGACCTCGATATTGCCGTTGTGAACCAAACGCCAAATAATGTGTCGGTCTTGCTGAATATACCTCCCATGAATGTCTTGGGCAATCTCCCGCCCTTCGCGCCACGCCCAACCACTACGCCGCTCATGAACACGATGAACTACGGTACGCCCACAGGCTCGCCCATGAAAGTGCCGATGGATATTGCGGGTACGAATAGCATTGACATTACCTTCTTGCAACCCCTCGCTCCGTGGGTCTTTTCTAATGGTATGACCTCGCCGACTGCGCGGGATGCGATGAAAGTTCACGGCACAACCTCACGCGGCTACCGCTCTGGCTTGGGCTTTGCGGGTTCGGGTGCGACGCTGCAATTTACCACGACAGCCTCTGTTACTTCAAGTTTCAACGTCGGTGAACAAGTCTGGGTAACGGTTACCAATGCCCAATCGACGGGCGGCGCAAACACACGCCCCTTTGTGATGGGCTTCCGCACACGGGCGGGGTCGGGTCTGGCAACGTTTTATCAAACATCGGGACTAGCTCTTTCGGGTCAGGCGATAACTCATCCGGCAGTTGGAGATTTTAATGGGGATGGCAACCTTGATTTTGCCGTAGCAGGTTACTCCGCAGGCTTCGTTGATGTGGCGATAAACGCCGGAGGCGGCACGGGGACATTTCTTCCCGTAGTGAACTATACCGTTCCCTCAACCAGTTTGCCGGCTATCGCGGCGGGCGACGTTGATAATGACGGTGATTTGGACCTTGTCGTTGCTGACAATCCTAATTCGCGCATCATCGTTCTGACAAACAATGGTTCGGGAGTATTTGCTGTTGCGGGAAATTGCGCCGTTGGGGCAAATCCTTTTTCGTTGGTACTGGCGGATTTTGACGGCGACGGTGATTTGGATGTGGCAACGACAAATTTTAACAGCGCAAATATCAGTGTGCGCTTCAATAATGGTGCAGGAGCCTTTAGCGGAGCAGCGAATTATACCACCGGGACAAGTCCACGGAATATCACGGCGGGCGATTTTGACAACGACGGCGATATTGATATTGCGACTGCCAATAGCGGCACCTCCAATATCAGCATTCTGCTCAATACAGGATTGGGAACATTTACCACCGCAGTAAATTATCCCTCCGGTGCTGGCACCTTTGACATTACTTCCGGCGATATGGACGGCGACGGCTATATTGATATTCTTGTAGGAAGAACAAATAATGTGGCGCTGTTCCGCAATAACGGGAACGGGACGTTTATGGGAGCGGTCAATTATCCGACGTTAGGTACTATTTGTGTACGTGTAGGCGACCTCGACGGTGACGGTGATTTGGATGTGGCTGCAACGACAGGTGCCAATTCAATAAGCATTCTTAAGAATACAGGCGGTGTGTTGAGCGCACCTTCCTATTTCTCTCAATCAACCTTCTCTGCCGAAGGTATGAACATTGGTGATTCTGACGGCGATGGCGACCTTGATATTATCTGTCCATCATATGGGGCGGGGATAAACATGGTAAATATCCTCAAAAACGGCACCCAGCCGCTTGTAACCACTGTTGCACCGTTCCGCAACGGCAATACAACGATGAATAACCCCAACATCGCTGCCGTGAATGCGGCTGTTACGGTGAATTTCTCCACGAATATCACAACGAACACCTATTCCGTTCCGCCCGCACAGCAACTTTTCCAAGTGCATGGCGGTATGACGGGCAGCCGCACACGACGCTCGGGTTTAGCACCAAATGGGGCGTACTCTGGTGGTGCGGCAAATACTACCTTCACGCCATCCGCTAATTTCCGCGTGGGCGAACTCGTCAGCGTGAGTGTTACCAATGCTTCCAGCAGTGTTAGTGCGCCGAACAACAGCCTCGGCATTCGTACTCGCCCGTATGTGTTTGATTACCGCGTAGCGGCGGGCGGCACGGGAACAGGAACATTTGTGCAACTTGCATCCTACCCGACCGCAAACATGGGGCAGTATCTGACTGTGGGCGATTTCAGTCCGGACGCAAACTTGGATGTGGTAACGAGTAATAGCAACGGTGGCACAAATTCTTCGCTCTTTCTTGGCGGGGGTGGCGGTACGATGGGGATGCAATCGCCCTTCGGCACAAGCACCACGCCACAGGAAGTGAAGGCAGCAGACTTCAACAACGATGGCGCATTGGATTATGTCTATGGCAATCAAGGTAGTACATTTCTTACGTTGTGCATGGCACCGAGCTTTGCGCCGACCTATCCGACTGTTGGAGCTGTTTCTGAGCGTATTGCTGTTGCGGATTTTAATGGAGATGGTGTAATGGATGTTGTGACGCGAACTGCAGGCTCAATGCGCCTTCTTATCGGCAATGGCAATAGTACATTCCAAGCGGCGGTTATTATCGGTACTCCTGCTGGAGTGAACGATATTGAGTCAGGAGACTTCGACGGCGATGGTGATATGGATATTGCCGTTACTCTTCCTGGTTCAAATCAACTCCAAATTTTTGTGAATAATGGTCTTGGTACGTTTGCACAACTCACTGCTTTCGCATCGGGCGGCACTATGCCAAACACCCTCGCTGTTGCCGACTTCGATAACGACGGGCGTGTAGATATTGCTGTTACGCACGTGGGGTCGAGTACTATTTCGATTCATCGTGGCAATGGCGACGGCACATTTCAAGCGGCAGATTCGTATTCAACAGGCGCAGGGACAGCACCCCGCACAGTGGTAGCAGGAGATTTCAACGCCGACGGGCGCGTGGATTTGGCGGTTGCTGGCTTTAACACGAATACCTTGTGCATTTTGCTGCGCACTGGCGCGTATATGCCAACAATGGCGTTTGCGACCGTTGTGCAATATCCCGCAGCAGGCGGCGCGGGCGCACAAATACACGGTCTGGCGGCAGGTGATGTGGACAACGACGGCGATTTGGACATTGTAGCCAATTACAACAACCTTGCACAAATGACCGTGTTCCTGAATGCCCAGATTCCGACAGTGTACTACTACCGCTCCGGCGACGCAGGAGATCCCGCAAATTGGTTTAGTGTACCAAGCAATACTGGCGGCTCTCCGGCAACGTCCTTCTCAAGCCCTGCGACGGATTTTTACGTCATGGGCGGTGGCTCGGTAACAACCGCAACGGTCGGCACGTCCTTCACGCTTGGTGCAAACGTGAGTCTCCACGTAACAACACCGTCAGTGCTGGCAGTTGACAATGGCATCACGATTACCAATAACGGCTTTTTGAATGTGTCCGGTGCGACCGTAGCAGGCGCAACGCTGCGTCTGGATGGAACGGGCGCGATTGCGGGCGTACCTGTAACGTATTGGGGAACAACCGCGACGCTGGAATATTCAGGAACAGTTGCCCGCGCAACAAGCGCGATTGAGTTTCCCGCAGGTATGCCCGGCTCGGTAACAATCAACAACACTGGTGGCGTAACGCTTCATGCAAACAGGCAAATTGACGGCACATTCACGATGCAGAGCGGTTCGCTAGACATTTCAGGACGCACATTGCAGCCGAATGGCGTTATCAATTTCAATGGCGGGACAATCAACGCCAATATCACCGCAGGACTCACCATCACAGGAAGCGGCAACATCAACGGCAACGCGCTCTTTGGCGCAGGCGGCATGGGAAATCTTACCATGAACCGCGCTGGCGCAACGATGACGCTTGGTTCGCAGCTTAATTTGACAGCAGCAAGCGCACTCATGCTCACGCAAGGCTACGTCAAAAGCAGCGCAACGAATGTCTTGTTCGTTCAAGACCCAAGCGTGGGCGCGATTTCTCCGGGTTCGGCGGCATCGCACGTAGCAGGATCACTGCGGCGGACCTTGCCTACTTCTCCTCTGGGAATATATGCGTATCCCGTCGGCGGCGGCACAGCGACGACGTATTTGCCTGTTTCGGTCAATTACGCATCGGCAGCCGCAGTAACAAGCTATGAAGTAGAAGCAATTCTTGGGGCAGCGAGCGTTATGACCTCCGGCGTTATCGCTCCCGGAACGCTCTCCACCACAGAGTATTGGCGTACACGACTGGTTTCGGGCGGCGTACTGAGTACAGTTACGCTGACGTTTACGCGAAATACTCCGGCACTTGTTGGAACAAATCGCATCAGCGAATCACCAACGGCGGGCGGGACGTATCAAGGCATCAACGGCAACACGCTCAGTACCGTTGCCGCGCCAAACATCAGCAATACAACGCCCTACGCAAGTATTGGTGCGGTGCAGACATTTTATGCGATTGGTGGCGCGGCTGCGCCTCCCGTGGTAACGGGTTTATTGCCTGCACGGAATGATCCAGCTGCTACGCCGCTCAACAGCCCAATAGCAGTGGACTTCTCGCAAACGCTCATTCCCCCGACCGCCACAGCCCGCACGTGGGGCGGCATGACGGGCGTATTACCCCTCGCTGCGAGTCAGGCAGGAAATACCGCCACATTTACAGGAACAAACTTCAAACCGGGCGAAAAAATTCAAACGACGGTTCTGACGGCAAATAGTAGTGCCGGAGCGATGGCTGCGCCGCACGTGTACGAGTTCCGCGCACGAGCCACAGGCGGCATGGGGCAGTTCTACCGCACAGCAACACTTGCCAAAACCGACGCAAACCCCTTTGCTTCCTGCGCTCTCGGCGACTTAGACGGCGATGGTGATTTGGATATTGTTGCTACAAATACGGCAGGATTAGATGTGTACCTTCAAGTAGGCGTAAACACTGGAAATTACCCACTCACACCATCGGCGACATACGCTTACCCTTATCCCACTGCACCGCAAACACGGATGGTATTGCTGGCGGATGTGAACAACGACG
>JAAFHM010000322.1 GCA_013298375.1 Ignavibacteria bacterium
TTTGCCGTTTGCGTCCATGCCAACAACCAGCGACAGCGCTTCACCCATGCCCATCCGGTAGCCTGCCGCGACAAGCAAGGGCGCATTGTTATTCGTCCCAATCGCAATTCCTTGTGGTGTAAACGACAACACTTTGGCAAAACGCTCATTGCCACTCGCATCGAAAGCAATAACAACGTCGTCGCGTCTGCCTCCGATTTCGCGTATTCCCGTGATAAAAATCTGCCCCACGCCAATAATGGGCATTCTCAAAATCCGCGTATTTGCTATGCCCTTCGCCCAGCGCCGTGCGCCGTTGCTGGCAAGGCTCAGAAGTGAATCTGTTGCGCCGGGTGTATTTGCCGTGAGCGCCAGTACGATATTTCCTGCGTCGTCGGCGGCAAATGCCCGCGTGGGAGCCAGCATAAACTCTTGTCGCCAAGCGATTGTGCCGTCGAAAGCGCATTTTACCAGCGTTCCGCGAGTACCATCGGCGCTAAAGCCTGCCACTACGCCATCGATTTGTACCAAAATATCGGAAAAAAGCGACGTGGTATTGGGCATAAACAATGCTTGCTTCCATCGCCGTTTGCCATCGCTGCCAATAGCGTACAGCGCACCATCGCTGGCAAAAACGTACAAATTATCGTTTTTGTCGGTGGCAGCTGGTGCAGCTGCTATGGCACGTTTGCCGCCTTCAACCGCATCAAATGGCGCTTTCCATTCAATGCGCCCGCCCGCATATCGCGCCGCATTGCCATCCAGAAGCGTCAAATAACTCGTAATGAAGGAAATCGGTACAGGAGGCATATTCGCTCCGACCTGATTTTTTGCGGCTCTGAGCGCAAGCGAGTCGTTTTTCTTGGGAAAATCGTTGATAATCGTGGTATTGGCAAAGCTGCCGCCGTCCTCGTAATTGCCGGAACGCGAAGCACCGCCGTACAAATTAAACGCATTTGGCGAGCGTACTTGTTGGCAAGCAGTCGCGGCAAGAAGCGCAAAAGCGCATATAATCAAGGTTTTGGGTAGATGAAGAAAGTGAAAATATCGTTGCATAACGAATTGGAGAAAATGAAAAGAAAAATGATAGTGTTGTCCGTAGGAATGTATTGTAAACGGCAGGAAAGTGAATATTCAGATAATCTTGTCATACTCTGCATGAGTACCAATCCAAAACCAAAGAATTCCTTCGGGAATATCCATACCAAGCGCACGGTAATCGCGTCCAATTCTTGCCGACCAGTACGCACCAATCTTTTTCAAATGAAGTGAAGGATGGTACGAATTTTCCTTTAAGAGCGCGTAGTTCTTATCAGCGAGTTCTTGGATTTCGCTGGGAAGAGCCTCATAATGCTCCCAAAATTCTGCAACGGTGAAGTGCTTCATTTGTTCGGAGTTTGGTATTCCGTGAAGCGTCCGGCGTTGTATTCTGACCGCGCCGATGCTGCCATGCGGGCAAGTTTTCCATTTGCCGCATCGCGTTCAAGTTCTTCATCCCACCTGAGAGCGGCTTCATACTCAGCGAACCAGCGTTGGAACTCGTTAAACTCCTTGTGCGAAAGTTTTTTTACTGATTCTTCTGCTTGCAAAACTGCTATGGACATAGCATTATTCCTTTCTTTGCTGAATATTTTTGTTAAAAACTCACGGTTTGTAAAAATCTACTACTGTTTGCAATGCACCCAAAAGTTCGGGTAGATTCGCCAGCGCATAGCGGCGAGTGTCGATGGTAAGCGTGTTACCGTCAAGCCTGAGAAAGAGCCAGTCGTAAGCACTGGTAACGCAGCCATGAATAACGCGCACATCCGAGTCATCGTTTTCGTTGAATATCCTTGCCGCAAGCATTTCCGATGCACACTGCCCCAAGCCGCTTTCTATCTCTTCTTTTTTCGCCTCGACCATGCACACAAGCGGTGAGCGGAGTTCTGTCCGGAGGTGTGTTCCGGCAATGATAAAATCACAATATCCCGTCAAACCACGCTTTGCATCTACTTTCAGGTTGTAGCCGGAAAAGATATTTACTTGCTTTGCCGCATTCCGCCTGAGTTCGTAGAGAATAGGCGCGATAATGGCTTCAGAGCGGGCTTTTTCGCTGACCATCGGCACTTCGGAGGCTTGCTCCATTTGCGCCTGTAATAATGCACTCGGTGGAATCATCGGCACTGCACCGAGCAGCATTTGTGCGTATTCTACACGAATACCGAAATCGGCTTCTAATTGTGTGAGTGTGAATTTTTGATACGACATGGCTATTTTCCTTTCTTCTCTGGATTGTAAAAATCAATCACGCTTTGCCATGCGCCCAAAAGTTCGGGCAGATTCGCCAGCGCGTAGCGGTGCGTGTCTATGGTGAGCGTGTCGCCTTCAAGCCGCAGAAAGAGCCATTCCGTGCCGCTTGTAACCGCCCCATGAATGACGTGTACGTCTGAGTCGTTTTTCTCGTTGAATATCCTTGCCGCAAGCATTTCTGCGGCACACTGCCCAACGCCCGCATCAAGATTTTCGCGCTTTGCTTCCGTGAGGCAGATAATCGGCGCTTTAACCTCAATCGGCACACTGCTTTGGGAAAATAAATAGTCGCAATAGCCCGTGAGTCCACGTGCTTTATCGACCTTGAGTTCGTAGCCCGAAAACAATGTGAGATTTTCAGGATTTGAGCGGTGAATAAAGCGCAAGATAGGGGAAATGATATACTCGGAGCGGGCTTTTTCAGTCAGCATCGGGTATCGCACATTTTCATCCAATTCTGCTTGCAAAAGCGCATCGGCACTGCGTTTTTGTATATTCGGAAAAAGTGCGCCGGAGCGGGCAGTTACCCCAAATGCTTTTTCAAACGATGTGAGCGTGAAAGAACGGTAGGACATGGCTATTTTCCTTTTTTCTCTGGTTTGTAAAAATCAATCACGCTTTGCAACGCGCCCAAAAGTTCAGGCAGATTCGTCAGTGAATAACGATGCGTGTCTATGGTGAGCGTTGTTTCTTCCAAACGCAGAAAAAGCCACTCTAGCGCGGTAGTAACGCAGCCATGTACGGCAGGAAGCGGCGTACCGTCGCGCTCATTGAAGATGCGGGCAGCAACCATTTCCGCCGTGCATTGCCCCAAACCGCTCTCCAAATCTTCTTTCTTTGCCTCCACGATGCACAAAAGCGGTGCTTGGATTTCGCTCCGAAACGGTGATTTGGCAATGATGAAATCGCAATATCCGTCTAGACCCTGCGCCGCATCCACCGTCAATTTCGCACCCGAAAACACGACCACACTGCGCTCGGCATTACGCCACATTTCCTTCAGCACCGGAACGACAATGTATTCCGACTTTGCTTTTTCGTTGCGCGTCGGGAGGAGTTCTGCGTCTGCTAAATCCTCCTGAAGCCTCTTGCTGGGCGGAAGTGGCTTGATAGCGGTAAACAACGGCTCATAGCGCACTTCGAGGGAAAACTTCGTTACGGCAGATTTGAGCGAGGTAAATTTTTGATACGACATGGCTATTTTCCTTTCTTCTCTGGATTGTAAAAATCAATCACACTTTGCCATGCGCCCAAAAGTTCGGGCAGATTCGCCAGCGCGTAGCGGTGCGTGTCTATGGTGAGCGTGTCGCCGTCAAGCCTGAGAAAGAGCCAATCGTAGGCACTGGTAACGCAGCCATGAATAATGCGTACCTCCGAGCCGTCTTTTTCGTTGAATATCCGCGCCGCAAGCATTTCTGCGGCGCATTGACCAACGCCGCCTTCGATATTTTCACTTTTTGCTTCGACCAAACAAATCATGGGCGTTGAAATTTCAATCGGCACGGAGGTTTTTGAAAATAAAAAATCGCAATAGCCGTTCAATCCGCGTTTTTTATCGGCGGTCAGTTCGTAGCCGGAAAAAAGTGTGAGATTATCGGGGTTGCGGCGGCAAATTTCGCGCAGCACGGGCGAAATAATGTGTTCGGATTTTGCTTTTTCCGTCAGCATTGGAAAACGGTGGCTTTCTGCTAACTCCGCACTCAGAAGTGGCGTAGCTTCTTGCGGTATGACGTTTTGGAGAACAGGAGAATACGACGTTTGTATGCCAAAGGTTTGGCAAAAGGATTTCAGGGTGAATTTTCGATATGACATGAAGCAATTCCTAGAAGTGAAAAAACAAGGCAATGCAAATTACAAAAATATCCGATAGAAAATGCCCAAAGAACCCATCAAACCTCGTTTTCCACCGCCTCTCGCCGTGATGCCCGCAAACGCGCCTCCACCAGTCCATGCACGGGCGTAACTACAACAGCAATACAAACATTCGCTGCCATGCGCCAAAGCGGGGTGCCGCCTGTGAAGCGGTCGAGCCAAGGATCGAGAAACAAAATGGCAAATTCCACCAGCATCACCACTGCCGCAAACGACACAAACCGCCCAAAACGCTGTCCCCACGCGCTATCCGTGCTAACACGCCTACTTGCCAGCGCCAACGCCAGCACAAACAGCACCACACCAGCAATGGCGGCATATTGAAGCTGCGTTTGGCGTTCTTTTTCTTGGGCGGCGAGTTCGGCTTTGTGACGGGCTTCTGCGGCGCGTATCTGCTCTTCGGCAGCGCGTTTTTGTGCGTCGTAGTCGGCTTGGAGGGTGGCGAGACGCTTGGCGTTGTCGGCGTTGAAAAGGGAATCTTTCAGGGCGTGGTATTCCCTTTGGGCGGTGTATGCGGCTTTGTAGTTGCCGAGTGCGGCGTGGATAGTGGCGAGGAGGGCTTGGGATTCGTTTGCTTCTTTTCGCTCCCCAAATTGTATGCGGAATTCAAGCGCTTCTTGTGCTTTGGGGAGTGCTTGAGCATATTTTCCTTGCCTCATGCGGATTATAGCTGTGCCATGCAGGGCAAAAGCCATCCATGATTGATTATTTACCTCTGAAGCCAAGTTATACGCTTGATTTTGATAGAACAGCGCAGAATCTAATTGCCCAAGCGCAGTGAAAGAATTGCCAATGCACGTTTGGCAGATAGAAATACCGCGTTTATCGTCTATTTCCTGCTTCAAAACTAAACTTTTTTGATAGGTCGCTAATGCTTCGGCAAATCGCTTTTGCCCGTCGTACAAGTAAATATCGCCGAGGTTGAGTAAACTTGATGAAATACCGCGTTTATTGCCCGATTCTTCTGAAATTTTCAATGCCTTGTTGTAATACGCAAAAGCTGATGAATACTCGGCTTGAAAGTAGTATAATATGCCGATATTGTTCAAAACTCCCACCAATCCTTGCTTTTCACCTAATTCCTCTCGAATTTTCAAACTGCGCAAAAGATATTCTAATGCAGATGGATACTGGCTTTTATCGGCATGAACACGACCTAAATTATTCAAAATATTTGCTAAAACTTGCTTATCTTTCTGTTGTTCGGCGATAGCCAGTGATTGTTTGTAAATTTCTAACGCCGTTTGCAACTGACTTTGTTTATGATAGACCGTACCTTGTTGCAACAACGCATCCGCAAGTCCCTTCTGATACTTTAAGCGCTCCGCCAGCATTTGCGCCCAGTTTGCTGCCGCCAGCGCACTATCGTACTTTCCTGCATCGGTGAGTATTTTCACCAGTTCCACCAGCCGCCGTACCTTCAGGGTGTCGTCGGAAGCAGGGAGAATGAGCCTTCGGAGGCTGTCGGCGGTGCTTTGTGCATGGATGTTTGGTGCGACAGCCCAGATGCAGAGCGCGAGGAGGAGGGTTCGGAGGGGAGTGTTCATGCAGATCGGAAGAGCGTCG
>JAAFHM010000465.1 GCA_013298375.1 Ignavibacteria bacterium
TAAATAACGCGGCTCTTTTTTGCTCTAAGTCAAAATTGTAAATATCACTTTCGATTCTTGCCAGAATAGCACCTTTGGTTGGCTGAATGTCATTGTGATTTTTTAATATTCTTGTTGTTGGTTTAGCTATGCCTTTCGAGCCTTCAATCGTTGCTTTCAGGTCTTTATATTCGTCATCAGAAAGTTTATTCCCGCCACCATTTGCATAGATAAGGTCTTTTAGTTCATGTTCTGATGGAACTATCTCGAAATCCGACCACTCAGGAACAACAGGCTTTTGAGAACAATTATGTAAGTATATTGCGGGTTGGATTTCAACTTTTAATCTTCGACTCCTAATTCCAAGATTTGGAGAGTCTTTGAGTATTTTGGCAAATATAACCCTATCAATGTGGCTAAGGCGTTTGGCTTCGGATGCTACATCAATTTGAGTGAAATCTCTCTCGGAGTATTCAAGGCATTTGAAGATGAGAATGCCGAAATTTTGGCTAACAAATATTATATCCGTTGTGATGGGTTTACTACCGGTTTCATCAAGGTATAAAGGAAATTTATGATACAGCGACACCTCACCAAGACTGTCGTTTTTGTCAATACTAACAATCATCGCTATCAAAGACTTGATACTCGGTTTGTCCTTGATGAGTGCTTCATTTATATTCTTCTCAATCATTGATGCGATTCCTGTAAATGGGTAATTTCAACTCTTTGGTAGGGCGTAATTGCTATAAATCTTGTTGATAAATATACATCGGCAATTCATTTTTTCCAAAGTTATACTGACTGCTCTAAGCAGTTGCTTGACCTACGACGCTCCCGGCAATTCCACCACAAACCTCGCTCCCAAGCCAAGTTCCGACTCACACCACACACGCCCACCTTGTGCCTCCACAAGGCGCTTGACGATGGACAACCCAAGCCCCGTGCGCTGTTCGCCGCCTGTTGGGGTATTGGAAAGACGGGCAAATTTCCCGAACAACTGTTGTTTGTCCTTTTCGCTAAAGCCCGCACCTTCGTCTTTGACCGAAACCCGCACCATTCCTTGCTGTGCGGTACTTGCTTCTATCCAAATCTGCTTGCCGTGCGGTGAGTATTTGACAGCATTAGAAATAATGTTATCGAAAATTTGCAAACACGCCGTGCGGTCGGCATAAACACGTGTTTCTGAAGTGTTGTCCGGGCAATGAATCGTGATGTTTTTTGCGAAAGCGCGGGCTTCGTAATCATCAGCAATATCCCTCAAAAATGAGGAAATATCAAATGTTTCCGGCATAAATTGTGCCGCACCGCGCTCTAACTCATTCACCGTCAGTAAATTTCCTATGAGCGTGAGCATGATGTCGCTGGATTTTCGCATCATGCCGCCAATGCTTTGAATTTTCTCCGGTGCAAGGTTTGATGGGCTTTCCAAGAGAAGCGCAAGGCTGCGAATGCCACCAATCGGATTGCGTAAATCATGCGCCGCAATGCCCATAAACTCATCTTTTTCCTCGCTTAATAGCGTTAATTCGATATTGGAATCTTCCAGTTGTTTGTTGATTTCTTTGAGTGATGTATTCGCCCGTTGAAGTTCGGCTGTCCGCTCAATTACTTGTGTTTGCAAACGCTCATTTCGCCGTTCCAACACGCGCACACGCAAACGATATGCCTGAAACAATGCTCCCAAAAAACAAAGAGCAAAGCCGCTTCGCGCCCACCACTGCGCCCACCAAGGCGGAAGAATGATGATGCGAATGCTCTTGCCCTCGTGATTCCACACGCCGTCGCTATTGCTTGCTTTGATGCGAAAAACGTACTCGCCCGGGTCGAGATTGGTGTAGGTTGCTTTGCGCTCGTTGCTTGGGGGAGACCATTGGTTATTGTAGCCCTCCAGTTGGAATTGGTATTGATTGCGTTCAGCTTGGTGGAAACTAAGCGCGGCAAATTCAAAACCAATGTCGTTGCGGTTGTGCGGAAGCGTGATGAGGGCTGTTGTTTCAAGGGCAGAATCGAGCAGAGCAGGGCGATTGAATTGTTTGAAAGCGGTTATTACGACTGGCGGCGGCGTACTGTCGGGGCGCACTTTCGATGGGTTAAATTCGTTAAACCCCAAACTTCCTCCCACGTACATTCGCCCGCTTCCACCCCTGCGATAAGCACCGCTACTGAATTCGTCGTCTTGCAAACCGTCGCGTTTGTCATAAACAACAAACGTCCGCTTTTGCGGATTGAACTTGCATAACCCTTTGTTCGTCGTGAGCCACAAATTTCCTTCGTCGTCCTCCATTGCGCCATAAACGGTATCATTGGGCAAGCCGTCGCTCTCGCGGAATGCCGTAAATACGCCCGTTGTGCGGTCAAAACGGTTCAAACCGCCACCGTAGGTTCCAATCCAGAAAATACCATCGTCTTTACGGTCTTCCGTGAACGATGCAACAAGGTTATCGCTCAAACTTGTTGTGTCGCCTACTTTGTGAAGATACCGTTGAAAACGCCCTGTTACGGGGTCGAAGCGGTTCAAACCGCCCCTCACACCAACCCAAAAATTCCCGGCTCGATCTTCAAAAAAGATATTCACAACGTTTCCGCTCAAGGTTGTGGAATCGGCGGGATTATGGGTAAAACCCGTAAACTTGCCCGTTGCGAGGTCGAGACGGCTTGCGCCGCCGCCGGTTCCAGCCCAAATCGCTCCACGGCGGTCTTCATAGAGCGAAAAAACACCATTTTGAATAAGGCTGTTGGAATCACGCGGATTATGGAGAACGTTTGTGAAATTTCCGGTTTTGCGGTTAAAGCGGGCAAGACCATTTCTTGTTCCAACCCAAATAGTGCCGTTGCGGTCTTCCAAGAGCGACCAAACCTCGTTATCGCTTACGCTGCTTTTGTCTTTGGGGTTGTGTAGAAAGTGCGTCCATTTGCCTAAAGCACGGTCGAAATAATTCAAACCACCACGAGTACCAACCCACAATGCCTGATGATTACTACGTTCTTCGAGAATTGCCCATACTTCGTTATTGCTCAAACTTGCGGAATCGGAGGGATTGTGCCGATAGAGCGTAAATTTTGCTCCCGTGCGGTCGAGAGCGTTTACGCCCATTCGTGTCCCAATCCATAACACACCAGCTTTTGCACCATAACTCTGGTCTTCCCACAGGGATAAAATGCGGTCATTGCTCAACGCTGCGGGATTGGTTGCCTCGTGAATATTCCGCGAAAATTTCCCTGTTGCGCGGTCGAGAGCATCCAAGCCCTTTTCTGTACCGACCCACAGCACTCCATCACGGTCTTCCCAAAGCGAAAGAATGTAATTATTGCTGAGGCTTGACTTGTCGTCCGGGTTGTGAAGGTATCTGGTGAACATTCCTGTGGCTCTGTCAAAGCGGTTGAGACCGGTTTGTGTCCCCACCCAAAGTGTGCCGGAGCGGTCTTGCAAAAGTGCTTTGACAAAATGATTATTGCTGAGGCTTTTGGGGTTAGCGGGATTATGCTGAAAGCGAGTAAAAATGCGCGTTGCGGGGTCAAAGCAGTTTACACCGTTGTCCGAGCCAATCCAGATTTTACCGGAAGAATCTTCCAAAAGCGAAAGAACGATATTGTTACTCAAACTTGCGGGATTTGCAGGCTCATGCTGAAACCGTGAAAATGTCCCGGAGGCAGGGCTGAAGAGGTTCAGACCACCGCTTGTGCCTATCCAAATCCTGCCCGAACGGTCTGCGAGAATTGCCCATATTTCGTTATGACTGAGGCTTGTGGGGTCGGTGGGATTATGCAGATAGCGCGTCATTTTGCCTGTTGCGCGGTGGTAGTAATTTACGCCGCCATTCGTTGTCCCAATCCACATATTGCCCAAACGGTCTTCCACGATAGCCCGAATCCCGCTACTGGAGAGGCTTGTAGGGTCTTGAGCATTATGCCGAAACGTCGTAAAGCCATACCCATCGAACCGCGCCAAACCGTCTTGGGTTCCGAACCACAGAAAACCCAAATGGTCTTGGGTGATATACTGCACAGCATTTTCGGGAAGCCCGTTTTCTGTCGTGAAATGCTGAAACTTCAGGTTTGATGGGATTTTTTGTGCAAG
>JAAFHM010000508.1 GCA_013298375.1 Ignavibacteria bacterium
AGCAGCTTTTGGAAGGTATCGGCGTACCGTCTGAGAAACACAACGACCTGATGAAAACGCTTCCAACCGACCTCAAATTCCGTGTTCTTGTTGCCCAAGCACTCTTCGGAACGCCAGATGCACTCCTGCTGGACGAGCCGACGAACTATCTGGACTTGTCGTCGGTACAATGGCTGGAAGAGAAACTTATGGCGTACAAAGGAACATTGATTGTGATTTCCCACGACCGCCACTTCCTGAATGCCGTTTGTACGCACATTGCGGATATTGACTACGATACCGTCATTATCTATCCGGGAAATTACGACGACATGGTCGATATGAAAATACAAGCGCGGTCGAAAATTGAATCAGAAAACCGTGAAAAATCAAAGAAAGTGGCGCAATTACAGGATTTCGTCTCCCGCTTCGGCGCAGGAACACGCGCAAGTCAAGTACAATCCCGTAAAAAAGAAATTGAGCGTTTGGAAGCAACAGAGCTAAAAAAATCAAATATTCAACGTCCATACATCCGCTTCGATGTGAAGAAACAATCTGGACGTGAAACACTCACTGCACAGAAACTGCATAAATCCTACGTTCAGCCGGACGGCTCAACCTTGCACGTTATCAAGGGTTTGGACTTGTCTATTGGACGCGGTGACCGTATTGCGGTTATTGGCAACAACGGTGTGGGCAAAACCTCGCTCTTACGAATGCTTGCAGGCGACCTCGCGCCGGATAGCGGCACGGTGGTCTATGGACATGAAACCAGTGTCGGCTATTTCCCCCAAGACTACAAAGACGGCATTCAGCGCGGTATGACAGCATACAAATGGCTGGAAGGCTTTGGTACGCCGGAAGACGGCAACGAGGTTTTAAGCGGCTTGCTGGGACGTATGCTTTTTAGCGGCGAGGCACGATTGAAAATGACGGATAATCTTTCCGGCGGTGAATCTGCTCGATTGATTATTGCCAAACTCATGCTTCAGCAAAATAATCTTCTTATTCTCGACGAGCCTACCAACCACCTTGATTTGGAATCGGTCAGCGCTTTGGCAGAAAGTTTGGAAAAATTTCAAGGTACTGCCATTGTCGTCAGCCATGACCGTGACCTTGTGAGCCGCTTTGCTACTCGCGTTATTGAGATGTCCCATACCGAAGTGTTGGATTATAGCGGCACATTTGAAGAATTTGTCGAATGGAAACAGCGCACACGTGGGGAGAAAAAATAGCTTTAGGAACACGACAAAAAAAGTCTTGCGCAAAAGTGAAAGAGGCAGTATATTTGAAGTCTGCATCAAAAAAAAATACCCTTGCACGGAGAGGTGCCAGAGTGGTTGAATGGGCCGGTCTCGAAAACCGTTGTAAGAGCAATCTTACCGAGAGTTCGAATCTCTCCCTCTCCGCAGTTATTGATCGTATGTTGCCCGGATGGCGGAATTGGCAGACGCGCTATATTCAGGTTGTAGTATCCTTCGGATGTGCAGGTTCAAGTCCTGTTCCGGGCACAACATTATCAATCTCTCTTGTTTTTATTTTGTCTTCTTTAGAGATTGTCCAGATTTGAAGCCACTTCTACGCGAGGTGGCTTTTTTATTTGCCATTGATTTTCTTCCTTCTTGAATTCAATCTTTTATACTGCTTGAATTCAAGCGATAAAATTTGGTCGTTTTTTTTGAGAAAATTCTCCGCCCATGCGCCCGCATTACCGCTTCTTCGTGGTGGTATGGGCTTTGGGGAAAAATCCAAAGTGCTTCTAATCTCGTACTGTCACTATAATTTCCAACACTGCTCATTTCTATTTTTTCACGACTATGCTAGCACAATTTTTATGCTGCGCGTGTGCATTTGCGCTGCTTTGCTCATTTTCGGCACAAGCTAATGTTGATAATTCAGGCTTTACGGCACTTTTGCATGACCACGTAAAAGATGGGCGCGTGAATTACAAAAGCATAAAGCAGGACAAGCGCCTTACGGATTACCTCGCTCAACTCAGCAAAACCGACCCCAAGACGCTTTCCGGCAAAGATGAACTTGCTTTTTGGATCAATGTTTACAATGCCTTTACGCTCAAAGTGATGTGCGATAATTACCCACTTAAAAGTATCACCGACCTCAACAGCCCTAGTGGTGCGGGCGGGCTGATTTTTGCGACGATTGCCAAAAGTACAATATGGGACAAGCAATTCATTGAAATTAACGGCAAAAAATATTCACTCAATGGCGTAGAGAACGACATCATCCGCACCAAAGGCGACCCGCGTGTGCATTTTGCGATGGTCTGTGCGGCAAAAAGCTGTCCTCCGCTCCGAAACGAAGCATTTGAATCTGCGAAACTCAATGAACAACTCGAAGACCAAGGGCGCATTTTCCTCGCACAAAACAAGAAAAATTGGTTTGATTTTAGCAAAAAAACGTGCCAAATCTCCAATATTTTTAACTGGTTCAAAGGTGATTTCGAGAAAACCGGAAAACCCGTTCTTCAGTATATAAGCCGCTTCCTACCAAAAGAGCAGGGCGAAATGTTACTTGCGAATGCTAACAATTTTTCCGTAAATTACACCGAATACGATTGGAGCATTAACGAATAACAACCGCCATGGTGTCGCTTATCATCCCAACATTGAACGAGTCTGCACGTGTCGAGGCGCTTGCGGATGCGCTTTGCAAACTCCCCGACGGGGAATGTATTTTTGCCGATGGCGGTAGCACCGATGGCACACAAGCGAAATTGGAGCGTCTCGCTGGTCAATATCCCAACTGCCGATGGATAGGCGCTCCCAAGGGGCGCGGTCGGCAAATGAACGCTGGTGCGCAGGTTGCCAAGGGCGAATGGCTTCTGTTTCTCCATGCCGACACAGACCTTCCGACGGCATCCTATCAGCATTTTCTTGCGTTGACCCAATCGCTGCCGATTCTGAGCGCCGGAGCATTTACGTTTTGCATAGCGCATGAACGCAAGGTGTACCGATACTTAGAGTGGTACGTGGCGCAGCGCTGTCGTTGGTTGAAATTACCTTTTGGCGATCAAGCTATTTTTGCTCGTCATGACGTATTCAAGCGCTTGGGTGGTTATCGTGAGGATTTTCCCTTGATGGAAGATGTTGAATTTGTCGAAAGAGCCAATAAGGATGCGGGTTTTCGCGTTATTGAAGCCCCTGTTTTTACCTCTGCCCGGCGCTATGAGAACGAGGGTTATTGGAGACGAGCGTGCGGTAACGTATATTTGCAGGTTCTCTATCGCTTGGGCGTACCTCCGAAGCGCCTTGCGAAGCGATATTACCGTTAACGATTGAACAATTTTCTTTGCACCAAAACCTTGTATTCATGCGCTTTCTCAGCATTGTTGCCTTGTCCATATTCTTCGTATCATGCGTCTTCTGTCTGCCGATTTCGCTCTACGCCCAAGAACGCTCTACAATCGCTACGCAAAGCAGCACTGAAGCCACTATCGAGGCACCTTCGCGGACAGGCTGGCGTATTTTGCCTGTGCCGGGCTATGCACCAGAAACGTTGCTTTCTTTAACGGTCGGGGGATTGTACTATTTCCCACAGTCCGATAATAGCGATTCAACAAGCCGCCTGAACCAGATTTTTGGCGGTGTGCAATACACCTTGCGGAACCAGTTTGTCGTCAGCGTTTTGCCGGAGCTATATTTTAACCGTGAAAATATGCGCCTTTTCGGGCAGTTTGAGGTTTCGCGGTATCCCGATTTTTTTTATGGAGTAGGAAATGCTATGCCCGAAAGTAATCGCGAGGCATTCACGATATTCCGGGCGGCAGCGA
>JAAFHM010000384.1 GCA_013298375.1 Ignavibacteria bacterium
TGGGCTGCGCGGAGAATGTCCGCTCATTGCTCGCTTCTGTGCGACAGGCTCCCGCTTTTGGGTTTCAACCTATTGGCGTGGTAATGTCAGACAGCCGTGAAGCCGAGGAATGGCGGGGTCGCGCCTCGGCGGAGGTCGGCAATAATGCGCCCATTTCTGCACCGCTTCCGCTTGTGGGGCTGTTTAGCGATATGGCGAATCTTTTGCCAACACTCAAACCCAGTGCTGTTCTGGTCTCGACGGCAACGCCCGACCACGAAGAACTCTTGCGTATTGCCAATGAGTGTGAAAAACATGGTGTGACAATGAAAATTGTGCCGGATTTGTACGAAATTTTCTCCGGTCAAACGCGAGCGCAGCATATTTATGGCATTGCACTAATTGAGGTGAGTGCGGAAATTATGACCCCTTGGCAGCGTGTGATTAAGCGTTTGACAGATATTGTACTGAGTTTGTTGGGATTGATTTTTGGGTTGCCATTATGGGCGCTTATTGCTCTTATTGTACGCTTAGAAACGCCCGGCGGCGCATTTTACTCGCAAATCCGTGTTGGGCGCAATGGCGTTCCTTTTCGTATTTGGAAATTTCGTTCTATGGTCAGTGGCTCTGATAAAACCACAGGTTTTACCCAAGTCAATGATGCCCGCGTTACACGATTTGGGCGGTTTATTCGCAAAACGCATTTGGACGAAATTCCGCAGCTTTGGAATATTTTGAAGGGCGATATGAGCCTTGTTGGTCCGCGTCCGGAAGTGCCTAAGTTGGTGGAGAAATTTACCGACGCTCTTCCGTATTATCCTCGTCGCTTGAAAGTCCGTCCCGGACTAACGGGGTGGTGGCAAATCAGCCCCGATGCCGTTGAGTATGAAGAAACTATTGACGGTATTCGCCGCCGTCTTATTTACGATTTTTATTATATTGAAAATATCTCGTTTCGGTTGGATATTGAGATTATTATTCGGACGGTGGTGAAAGTTTTTAAGGGTCATGGGCAAGCATAAGTTCATGGCATAACAATCATTTTGAGCATGAAAATACTCGTTATTATTCCTACATACAACGAAAGCGATAATATCAACGCTATCACAGAAGAGATCTTCGCCGTTCACCCGACGTTGGAAATTCTTGTTGTGGACGATAATTCCCCCGATGGAACGGGCGCTTTGGTTCGTGCGGCGCAGCAAATCACGCCGCGTATTCACTTGTTGGAGCGTGCGGGAAAACTTGGCTTGGGAACGGCGTATTGCGAAGGTTTTCTTTGGGCAATGGAGCGCGGTTATGATATTGTTTTTGAAATGGATGCCGATTTTTCGCATGACCCGAAGGAAATACCGACATTTTTGCGGGCAGTTGAGAATGCTGATGTGGTCTTGGGTTCGCGGTATATTACGGGTGTGAATGTGGTGAATTGGCCCATGCAGCGATTATTACTGAGTTGGTGTGCGAATCTTTATACGCGGTGGATTACGCGGATGCCGATTTATGATGCGACGGGCGGATTCAAGTGCTTTCGCACGGAAATTTTGCGGAAGGTCAATCTTCAGCGCATTCGTTCCAATGGGTATGCGTTTCAAATCGAAATGAATTTCAAACTCTGGAGGCGCGGCGCACGAATCAAAGAGATTCCCATTGTCTTTGTTGACCGCCGAAGCGGTACGTCGAAAATGAGTAAAAATATCATCTGGGAAGCGGCATGGCTGGTGTGGAAACTGCGTCTTGCGGCATTATTTGGGAGACTGTGAGATGAATCTTGCCCTTCCTCTGAAATTCCCCAATCTGCGACTTTCCGGCAATACGGATGTAATTGTGATGTCGCTTTTGGTGGCGGCACTTGTTCCCGTTGGTCTGCTTCTGACGGATGTGATGAATGTGCTGGCGCTGGTGGCGTTGCCGATGGTGATTCTAATGGTGATGCTGTTTGTGCGCTATCCGAGGCTTTGGCTTTATACAGGGGCGGTGGTGAATTATTTTTGGGTGTCGAGTGGATCGGGAGAGGAGGAAATCACACTCAAAGAATATGCGCTTGTGGCATTTATTATTGGCGGGCTGTGGATATGGTTGTTTTCGATGGTGTTTATTAAAAAGCGGCGTATTGTGAGGAATGTCGGCGATAGAGTTTTATTAACCGCCATATTTGGTGCTTCAATGACGATCGTGCTGGCGATGGTGAATGATGGATCTACCGTTATGAATTGGCTGCGCGAGTACTTATTGTTTTATACAATGCTCTATTACCTGCCTTGGCGAGAGCATTTTACCGAACGCAAACATATCTTTACGTTCTTGGCGCTTACGGCAGGTGTTTTTCTTGTGATTGGCGGCACAAACCTTTGGAAATATGTGAAAGCCGCATCAAACGTGCTTTACGCCTTTGAAGTCTGGACTTCTCGAAAATCCTTAAATACACACATTTTCCTCTGTGCAACAGTTCTTTGTTCAATGGGGGCGCTCTATGCTTCGACGCGAAAAGCGCGGTTGGGAATGATATCTCTAACGGCATTTTTTGCCGTCGTTGTTTTGGTAAGTTTTTCTCGTGGTTTTTGGATTTCTGGAATTATTGGTATTATGGCTACACTCTGGCTTTTAGACAAGCGTAAATTGGTGCTTTTTGCTCTTTACGGTCTTATTGGGGGGATAATATTTATCGGCGTTGTACAAATTGTTTTTCCCGATAAATCTGTTCTTATTCTCAAGGTCATCCAAGCCCGACTTGCTTCTTCTGCGCAGGGAACAAAAGATGTTTCGTTACTATCACGAGTGTACGAAACTCAGGCGATATTCAGTCACATCAGTTACTACCCTTTTGGTGGGACGGGCATGGGATTTGCCTTTATGATATTTGAGCCATTGAAGCGTAACTTTATTCGCGTTAGTTTTATTCATAATGGCTATCTCTATGTCTGGATGAAACTTGGATTACCATTCTTTTTTGCATTTTATGGCGTGTGGATATATATGATGCGAAAAGCCTACGTGCTTGCTCGGAACAACAGCGATGTTCCTCTTCGTCGTATTTTGGCGGCAGGGGGATTCGGGGGATTGGTAGCATTTACCTTGCTGAACATTACCAGTTCTATTCCCGAAGGGCGTGATGGCTTTTACTGTCTTTCCGTTCTTTACGCTGCTATCAATCTCGCCGATAGCCTGAACAATCCTCAGTAAGGGGATTTTCGATATATTTATTCTTCATACAATATTTTTTATGGCTACACATTACCACCTGTCTCACAGTACCGACCAAGGTTATTACGACCAAGCCCGCAAGGAGGTAATCGCTATGATACCAAGCACTGTCAAGCGATTGCTTGATATCGGCTGCTCTAATGGTGCTACGTCGGCATTGGCAAAAGAAATGCTGGGCATAGACTATATTGTGGGGGTAGAACTCTTTCCCGACGCAGCGAAAGTAGCAAGAACACGTCTGGATGAGGTGATTGAGGGCAATATCGAAACGCTGACGCTTCCATACTCTGAGGGCTATTTCGACTGTATTCTCTGTGCCGATGTGTTGGAGCATACACAAAATCCTTGGCAAGTTCTGACAAAATTGCGTTCCTTGCTTGCTCCGAATGGTGTTTTGATTGCCAGCATTCCCCATATTGGTCATATCGTTCCATTGCTGAAAATAGCATTTGATAGATTGGAGTATGAGGAGTCGGGGATATTGGATAAAACACATTTACGCTTTTTTACGTGGCACACTATCAAATTGATGTTCAAGGACACAGGATACAGCATTGATGCCGTTTCGTTTAACAAAAGCCGGAGTTGGAAATTTGTGATTTTTAGAATCCTTACGCTGGGGCTGCTTGAGCGTTTAACAATATCACAATATCTTATCCGTGTTAAGCGCCTTGCGTAAAGAATACAGGAATCCAAGGATCCCAATAACAATGCACTTTTCGGTTTATTGTCCATGCTCTCAATCATCATCGTTAGTTACAATGTCGCAGCAATCATGCGCGATTGTCTTCATTCCATTGTGCGTGAGACCTCCACGCCGCACGAAATCATCATTATTGACAATGCTTCTACCGATGAATCATGTGCAATGGTGGAGCGGGAATTTCCGAATGTTCATTTGATTCGTAATCGTGACAATCAGGGCTTTGCAAAGGCGAATAATCAAGGATTGCGCGAGGCAAAAGGCGAGTATGTTCTGTTTCTGAACCCTGATACAATCGTGCTAGACCACGCTCTTGACAAAATGCTGGGCTTTCTCCGCCATAACGCACATATTGGCTTGCTTGGTCCGCATACATTCAACGCGGGCGGCGTGACGACACAGGCAACGGCACTGTATCATCCTTCGCTTATGGGTGCGTTTCATACCCATATTCCTCTTTGGAGGCTTGTTCCCTTCTGGCACCCGACCTTATTGGGGGAGTATATCCCCGAAGGAAGTGGTGCTGTGGATATTGTCAAAGGCTCGTGTATGCTGATGCGAACGGCATTAGCGCGGGATATTGGTGGGATGAACGAATTGTATTTTATGTATTCGGAAGAAGTTGATCTGTCGGAAGCCGTCCGCAAGTGTGGTTTGATGGTGTATTACTACGCTGAGGCAAGCATTATCCACCTCGGCGGTGCTTCTACTGAGTCGGTATCGGATGCAATGGCTATACATCTTTATCGTAGTATGAAAAAGTTTTTTGCTCGTCGTTATGAAAATTCAATGATAGCACTTCAGACGTTACGAGGGATCTTATTTTTTGGTAGTCTATGGCGTTTCGTTGCTTGGAAAATTGTAGGATTGTTGGGGACAAATTCTCGGCAATCTCTTATTAAACAAGGTAATCATAAAGCGATACTTCGCTGGTTATTGAGCGATTTTCAATAACATCAAACTACAGTACCTCAGTTCATTTCGATATTGTGTCCATTTTTTACAAAGGATATAAAAAATTATAT
>JAAFHM010000588.1 GCA_013298375.1 Ignavibacteria bacterium
ACATCATCAGCATTTGGCACGGACTGTGCGGGCGATAAAGACGAAATACTCATACAAAATATACAAACAAAGAGCAATTGTATGCGGCGTGCGAGAATACCTACCATAGTGAAATCTCAAAAAATGAATATTTATGCTCGTTAAACTTCTTTGTTCGACAGCGAAGTCTTACAAATGGTTTTACGTTGAAGTGGAAAAAATTTGGGTAGATAGAATGACTTTCTTATATTCAAAAACTATTCCCTAAAATTTCGATTGTTTTTGCAGTCTGGCAAAATATTTGGTAATCGGTACTGGGCAAAACAATCGCTAAAGCATGAATGAACAATATACTACTACTTTTTACGAATTAACGAATGAGGAGACCGAACAATGAACGCTCGATTCCTTTCGATAAAATACTCTACTGCTGCCGTTGGTTTTGTCGGTATCGCTCTGCTCACCTCGTGTGGCGCGGCGAAAATTACCGATGAGCAAAAGGCGCAAATTTCCGAACTCCGTCGCCAACAGGCTTCGCTGGGCGAGAAAATTAAAATGCGACAAAGCGAAATTGCTCGTCTTGAAGGCGAAATTGCTGACCGTGAACGTGCTGTTGCAAAATGTAATGAGGAGAAATTGGCGCTGGAGCAGCGTTTGGCAAAGTATCCGAATGCTTGGCCCGATTACACCGAACCTGCGAAAGATACGACCAAAACCAACACTGGCAAGAAAAAATAATGCCGCCTTCACAGAGTAATTTCTCACTTTTTCTGATTCGCCATGAAATTATACCATCGTTTTTATCTTCTCTCTGTGTCGCTTTTTCTAGCGTTTTCGTCCGTGGCGTTTGCTCAACAGGCTGCCACAGCGCTTGACCCAAACAAGCCCGATGAACAGCTTACGAAAGACGAAGCAGACGTGCGAATTAAGCAATTCCGCGAAACTGTGACAGGGCTGGAAGCGCAGTTAAAGCAGAATGACGACAAATTTAATGCTGCTACCAAAAAACTTGCTGATGTACAAAAAGCTGCTGCCGATTGCGATAGCGCGTTCTATGCGCTTGTGAATGCTTCCAAAGCCGATGTTGATGCCTTCCGCCAGCGTTTGGGTGTACTGGAGGGAAAAGTACGCGAACTCAAGGCACTTTCGGATGATGCTCTTTCCGAAAAAGATAAACAAGACCAAGTGCGGGCGCTGGAAAATGAATTAAATGCCATGCGCAAAGAGAAAATCGCGCTTTTGCCGGAGTTCTACAATAAAATTATGACCTTGGCAAAAGAGATTAAAGGGCTGTACCGCGAGCGGAAAACCAATACCTACACCGTAGGCACGTGGGCAGAAAACCGCGAATGTTTGTGGAACATTTCCGCTCGGAATGAAATTTATGACGATGCTTTTCTTTGGCCCAAAATCTGGGTAGCGAATAAGAGCATTATCCGCAATCCCGATATTATCTATCCTGGGCAAGAGTTCCAGATTCCCGCAAAAGCAGACAAAACCTCTGAAGAAATGAAAGCGGAGCGCAAATACTGGCGCATGAAACGAGGCGCTACAACGGGAGCTAATACACCGACACCGCTTAAAACAGGCGTGAATAATTGAGAAAAATGCTGAATTACTGACAAGAGTCGTCCCGTTTCTCCCGTAGAAACGGGATTTTTTTTATCTTTGCCTTGAGTTCTACTCGTTCCCATTCACTGCCACACGCACACAAAAACACCATGAAATACTGTTGTCGCCGAATGTCTTTGGTTTTGCTCACGCTGCTAACGATGATTATTGCTGGTATTGGTGTTCCCAATGCCTTATCGCAAGGCGCTTTTCGGTATGATGTGAAAAATGGTGTTGATGTCCTCATCCTCCAAAACTTTACACTATTTGAAGGCAAAAAGATTGTGTTGGTGACAAACCAAAGCGGTCGTACACGCGGCTTGCAATCAACGCTTGACGCTTTTTTACAGGCGAAAAATTGCACCATTGGTTCGATTCTCACGCCTGAGCATGGTTATTATGGGCTTGCACGTGCGGGGGAAATTGTGAAGGACTCTAATGAGACGATTCGCGGCATAAAGGCAATTTCCCTCTTCGGCAAAGACCGCCGCCGCCCGTCACAGGCAATGATAGAGGGGTTTGATGCTGTCGTTTTCGATATTCAGGATATTGGCTTGCGGGGGTACACGTATCTTTCGACGCTGTATTGGGTTATGGATGCGTGTGCGGAGTATAACAAGCCCTTGTACATCCTAGATAGACCAAATCCACTTGGTGGAAAAATTATTGACGGGGCGGTGCTGGATACAGCATTTATATCGTTTGTTGGTATTGTTCCTGTGCCATATATTCACGGCTGTACGCTGGGTGAGATGGCGATGATGATTAACGGCGAAGGCTGGCTACAGCGCGACGGCGCAACGGGCAAACCGCGCAAATGCCCGCTTACTATCATCCGTGCCGAAGGCTGGCAACGCTGGATGACGTGGGAAGATACCGATTTTACATGGATTCCGACATCTCCTTATATTCCCAACGTCGAATCTATTCGTGGAATGGCGTTAACGGGGGTGTATGGCGAACTGAGTCTGTTTAATATCGGCATTGGCTATGTACTGCCATTTCAAATGATTGGCACACCAAATTTGAATGTTCCGCTTCTGCTCGAAGGGGTCAAAAAGCAAAATTTGACGAGTATAACGATGATTCCAACGCGATACCGCCCATTTTATGGGAAGTTTGCAAATACCGATTGCAACGGCATTTTATTTGCTTTCGCGCCGGATGCTATACGTTTTAAGCCGTTTTCTGCGGGATTGGATCTTATGTTGGCACTCAGAGCGCTTCAGCCTGAACTTTTTCAAATAAAACTGATTCCCGACGACCGCAAAACAATGTTTGCCAAAGTCTGCGGCACGGATAAAATCTTTGATGCACTCTTTGTCAAAAAAACTTCTGACGAGGAGGTTCGCCGCTTGTCACAGCGCGGTGTGAAAGAGTTTACGGATATGCGCAAAAAATATCTGCTGTACGATTAAGGGATGGGTGTTTAGGCATCCATACAGTAAATGACAACGAAACAGGCAACAAAACTTTGCGTATATTCAGGAGTTGTGCGCCAGCAATGCTTGTCTAACTTTTCTACCTGACAACCTTGGATTCAACCTTTCCTTCCCAGAT
>JAAFHM010000529.1 GCA_013298375.1 Ignavibacteria bacterium
GATGAGCCGATAAATGCAACCGTCATGCCACGCTTAATTAGTGCCGTCAGTGCTGCCAGCCCCTCGCGCTCAAATGCGCTCAACGCAATGACCTTCACAGACGGAATTTCCCTGCTCACTTGCTCAAGACGCTCTTGAACAACAGCACACGTATCGGCTTTATTCAGAACGATTATCGCCTCTATACCTGTGCCGTCGGTCATCGTAGCATATCGCTCTAATCGGCGAAGATTGAAGTTATTATCGAGACTTTGAACGATGAATACTCTATCAAGGTTTGTTGCGATGATTTGAGCATTCAAACTTTTGCCAGCACTCGTGCGAGCAAGAACTGTTCTGCGTTGCAAGACTCCGTGAATAATTGCACGACCTTCGTCGTATTGCGTCAGATACACCCAATCGCCAACTTTGGGCAAAAGCATTGCATCGTCGTCTGCCGCAAACAATAAGCGACCGGAAGCCTCAGCAAGCGCTTCACCACTATCGTTCTGAACGACGAAATTGGTTTTATTTTCTGCAATAACGCGCCCAAGTTGGTACGCGGGCGGTTTGTTTTGTGAGAGTTGTTGCTGGAAAAACGTGTTCCAGCCGAGTAGTTCGAGAGAAGATAGGAAAGAATGGTTGTTCATTGTTGTTCATAAAAAATATGAAAAATCGTACAAGGAAGCAGCTATCAGGTTGATAGCCACTTCCTTGCAAAAGTACCACGCAAAAATTTAGAACCTAAAAGCCTAAACAATGCCCGGCGCAACAATAAACGTCATATTTGAGAGAAGGAGTTTCAGCGGCGATTGAATACAGCACAACAACAATCGGAGAAAGCAGAAGTGCTTGAATGAAACAGTAAATAGCCTACGAATTTAGGCGTTTATTCGCTTTCTGCAATGAGAAAATTCCTCGTTGGTGAGGATTATTCGCTTCTGAGCGACTGTACCGGATTCGCCTGCGCCGCCCGCCATGCCTGCCCTGCAACCGTCATAAATGCTATCACCACAGCCACCGCGCCCGCACTGGCAAACACCCACCACGACAATTCAACCCGGTACGCAAAGTCCTGAAGCCACTTGCCCATACCCCAGTATGCAAGCGGTGTTGCGAGAACAATAGCAATTCCTACCAATTTCAAAAAGTCTTTGCTGAGAAGCGCGATAATACTTGCCACCGATGCGCCTAGAACCTTGCGAATACCAATTTCCTTCGTGCGCTGCTCGGCGGTGAATGCTGCCAACCCGAACAATCCCAAACACGCAATCGCTATCGCCAACGCTGTAAACACGCCCAAGATAGCACCAATGCGCTGTTCAGACTTGTAGATTTCGCGGAAGGAGTCGTCCATAAATTTGTATTCAAAAGGTTTTCCGGGCGCGAGGCGCTTCCACGTAGATTCTACCTGAGCAAGCACTGATGAGGCTTCTGAAGCATTGAACCGAATGGCAGCATCGCCAAATTTCGTGCCATAGTACATCACAAGCGGCTGAATATTCTCGCGGAGTGATTCATAGTGGAAATCGCGCACCACACCGATTATGGTGTACACGCCTTTTTGCTCGTCATTTGGCGTTTTTACTTGCTTTCCAAGCGGATTTTCTGCACCATAGAATTTCTTTGCGGCGGCTTCATTGATGATAACGGCTGTGGAATCGCTTGCAAATGAAGCATTAAAACTACGCCCCTGCACAATGTCCATACCCAACGTTGGAATATAATCCGCATCAATGCGCCACTGCTGCACCGACGCGCTTACTTGCTCGTTTCCTGTGAAGAGGATGCTATTATTTCTGTCGCCCCCTGTGGGAAGAAAATCAGATATGGTTACGCTTTTCACCCCCGAAAGCCTTGCCACTTCTTGCTTGAAACGTAGTGCAGAGCCATCTGACAGTGTTGAAGGGTCATCAACAAGTAAAACCTGTTCGCGGTTGAAGCCGAGGTTTTTGTGCTGAATATATTGCAACTGCGTGAAAATCACCAACGTACCAATCACCAGCGCAACCGACGCTGTAAACTGCACCACCACAAGCGTTGAGCGGAGGGTTTTGTTTTTACTGCCACTGGATTTGTCGCCTTTCAATACTTTCACAGGCTGGAAGCCTGATAAAACCAATGCTGGATAAGCACCAGCAATAAAACTCACCAGCGCAAACAATCCAGCCGTCATCCCTAAAAACTGAGGAGTCAGAAGTAAGTCGCGTGATAACTCTTTGCCTGCAAGGTCGTTAAAGGTCGGCAAAACCGCCTCAACGATGCACAGCGCAAGAATGAGCGCACAAAATACCATCATCGAAGATTCCGCCATAAACTGCGCAATAAGCTGGCTGCGCTGGCTTCCCAATGTTTTGCGAATGCCAACCTCTTTTGCTCGATTAGCAGCGCGGGCAGTGGAAAGATTCATGAAATTCACACAAGCAATAAGCAGCACAAATGCTGCTACACCAGCAAACACCAACACATACTGTATGCTTCCATTTGGCGAAATTTCCGCAAGTTTATTGCCGGAATAGAGGTGAATACTGGTGATTGGAAACAAAAAATACCGGAAATGATTTCCGTCTTTCAGAAATTTATCGTATGAAATGTGCATATCACGCTCCAATGCCGGAGCAAAGTATTTTCGCATAACTCCGGGAAATCGAGCATCAACGGAAGCAGGATCCACGCCTTTTTTGAGCAAAAAATAACTGTTGTAATTATTACTTGACCACTCAGTGGATTTGCTATCGGGGTTGCTTTCCATCGAAATAAGCACATTGAAGCGAATGTGGGAATTACTTGGAAGTCGCTTCATTACTGCTCCAACAGTGTACATCTTATCATTGTCGCCTTTCAGACTTTTCCCAATTGGGTTTTCATCACCAAAATATTTCTTTGCCAAATCCTCGGTAATCACCATTGAAAATGGCTGCGTGAGTGCTTGTACACCATTTCCGAGCGAGGTTTGGACGGAAAAGATATTGAAAAACGATGGGTCGGAATAAACAACGCGCTCCTCACGAAAGGTTTTGTTTCCAACCGTAAAATTCCAAACACCACTCATGCGAAAGCGCATGGCATCTTCGATTTCGGGGAACTCCGTTTTTAGCGTCGGCACCATTGGGGCGGGCGAAATAGCCATCGAAAACGCTTGCCCTTGAAATTTCACATCACCATCCACGCGGTAGATGCGGTCAGCATTGGGATAGGAGCGGTCGTAACTGAGTTCGTCCGTTACATAGAGCGTGATAAGCGCACAAACACTGATGCCCAGCGCAAGCCCGATGATATTGATTGCCGAATACCCTTTTTGCCGAGCCAAAGCGCGAAAGGCGATTTTGAGGTAGTTGATAAGCATGGTGTTTTGATGTTTAGGTATGAAAGTGTAGATTTGCAATTATGTTCAACTTTATTTGAAAACTATGATTACTCTTGAAGAAGCACTTATCATGGGAACAAATGCCCCAAAACCGCATCAGCGCGTCATTATGAGGTTATCTGCCGAGTTGTTTTTTTTGTATGATAAACAAAAAACGTAACTGGTCAGGTCTAAAAAAAATGGAACGAAAATTTCATAGCGAGAATCATGCCCCGTCTAAGCCGCAGCGACATATCGCGTATCTACCATGAAGGCGAAGAAGCCGTCATTCGGTTGGTAGAAT
>JAAFHM010000402.1:0-2900 GCA_013298375.1 Ignavibacteria bacterium
GGAAGTGCTTACTCCCGTCACGAAATAACGAATCGCCGCTTAAAACGGAACCAGGTGTCGTCTGCCTTTCGGGGGCGGACGACACCTGATTTTTTTTGTGCTATGCTCCGTGTCAGGAGTATTTTGGTATGTTGACCTTTGGGCGACTTAGGCTAAAGAGCGCATCAAACTTCATGTGAAATTTATTCCCTTTCGGGCGAAAAATTGTAAAATCTCGTCGGGCGGTTTCTTGACCGTCCAGCGAGTCATAACCACAAGAATCCGCCGGACGGCAGCATATCTACACTCCTCAGCCGCTTGGGTGGAAATAACGGTTTTATCACCCGAAAGGGAATAATAAGGCTGTGAACAGTAAAAGCCTTCGACAAGTTCGGGCTGAATACGGCAGAGAACCTCATGTTGAGCTTGTCGAAGGATCTTTAGTAAATGAGCTGTCCGCAACCCTGACCAATTACGGCTGTACAATAATCGAAACCGTCCCCAACATACCTTCTGAAGAGCGTATCCGACAGTAATATGCACCGCTCGCCAAATTTTCCAAAGGCAGCATAAAACGGTGCGTTCCTGCCGGACGCGACTCTTCAAATGTTCGCATCAACTCCCCTAATGAAGAATAGACTTCATATCGGATGCGTTTGGGTGAGGAGGTTGTATAGGAAACGATTGTAAATTCTGTGGCTGGATTTGGATAGACCGAAACACCAGTATTTTCGCCAAATGTACGCACTGAACTCATCAACATACCCGTAATGCGCGGCACTTGAACATCTGTACTGGCGACGGTAAACATTGATGTTGCCGGGGAAAACGTCCAACTGATGCGACTTGGTGTGAGTGTGTATGTGCCATTTGCCAGCCAAAGCGTGTAATTGCCTTGTGCATCGGTTGTTGCTGTCGAAGAACCTGCTGTCAGTGTTACGCCCGAAACCCCTACACCATTTGGATTTTGAACTGAACCCGTAACTGCCCAAAGGCGCGTCCCCGTGAAATTCTGACCCGCTATGTCCGCTCCAACAACACTGAGTGTCTGTGTTGCGGGCGTAAACGTCCAGTTGATGCGGGCTGCACGGATGGTATAACTGCCGTTTGCCAACCACAGCGTATAACGACCTTGTGCGTCGGTTGTTGCTGTTGAAGAGCCAACCGTTACAATCACGTCAGGAACAACCACGCCAGCCGGATTCGTAATCGTTCCCGTAACCGCCCAAAGGCGCGTTCCTGTGAAGTTTTGCCCTGCTACATCCGCTCCGGCAACGCTCACCGCCTGTGTTGCGGGGGAAAACGTCCAATTGATACGGGCTGCGCGGACGATATAGCTGCCGTTTGCCAGCCAGAGCGTATAACGACCTTGTGCGTCGGTTGTTGCTGTTGAAGAGCCTACCGTTACAATCACGTCAGAAACCGCTACACCCGCTGGAGTCGTAATCGTCCCCGTAACTGCCCAAAGGCGTGTTCCCGTGAAATTTTGTCCTGTGAGATTTGCGCCATTCACCGTGACCGCTATTGTTGTCGGCGAAAATGTCCAATTTATCCGTGCTGCTGTCAGCGTGTATGTGCCATTGGGAACGCCTGTGATGGTATAATTACCCTGAGTATCCGTAACTGCGCTGCGTGTGCCATCGGTGACGATTGCCTCCTGCACCGCAACACCGCTTGGATTCACGATTCTTCCCGAAATGCTAAACGACGTGGGAACATTTGGCTCAACCGTAATCGTGATGGGCGCGAGCGAGTTCCACACATCGCCGCTTGTGGAGCCATCACGGTTCACCGCATTGCCAACGGCACGAAGCGTGTAGGTACCGGGGGTGGAAGGTGCAGTCCATTGAAACGGAAACGAGACGCTACCGCCGCTCAAGGATTGTGGGCTAGTGTGCGTGAGTTCGCCGCTTAAAAGCTGCGACCCCGCGCCAGCAATAAGCGTTCCGACATTGACATCAGAAGCATTAACGACCGCCAAATTCATGCCGGCAGCACTATTACTGCTGTGAGCGACCATCAAGGAAAGAGAAAGCGTTTCGCCTGTTTTGGCAGTAATCGTGCCACTACGACCTGGAATAGAGAGGCTTGTGGCGGTGTTTGCGCCGCCATGACAGGTGCAGCCAACGCTTGTAGCGCGAATAAGTCCATTGGGAAAGGCAAATGCTGCTACGGTGCTGAAGGCAAGGAGCAGAAAGACACTGAGTAAACGAATGAGATGCATAAAAAACATCCTGAAAAATATTGGTGAAAACGATGAATACTGCTACTGATTGCAAAGATAGCGAAACTCGTAACAGATTTCATCAGTAGTATTGCGGTTTTTCGCTCCGTACAACTACGGATTTTGATGCTTGATAAAGATGGAGGGTACAAAAACAAAACTGCCTGTACGACAATGTGTATCGTACAGGCAGTTTGAGAAAATTTTATCAACGTTCAGGCATTGCCGAATTTACTCCAGCGTAGCGCCCAAGCGAATAATCCCAGCTTTTGCTTCGGTGATTGCTTCGGAAAACTCCGGCGAAGCTGCAATAGCGCGATAGAGAGAAAGCGCTTTATCTTTTTGTCCTGCTTTTTCGTAGTGCATCGCCGCAAAAAGTTTATAGCGGTCTTCGTCGCCAAGTTTTGCGCCGATAGCGGCGGCTTGCTCGTAGTATTTTGCCGCTTCAGCATTTTGGTTTCCATTGGAACGGCAAGAACCTAAACCCGCTAGTGCGCCCATTTTGGTAATATCGCTGCTGGCAGCGCTGGCTTGATCAAAATAGCGCTCTGCTTCGGAGTAGCGACCAAGTGTCGAAAGAGCATTGCCCGCATATAGAGCCGCCAAACGACCGCTTTCTGCGCTGGTGTATTGGCTGCTGATGGCGGTTAAGCCGACAACGGACTCCCCGCGAATGGTGCCGGAAACGCCGCCCAAT
>JAAFHM010000402.1:2910-4703 GCA_013298375.1 Ignavibacteria bacterium
GTAAAACGAGCGGATACGCGAAAGTTTGAGAGCTGCTTCTTTTTCGGTATTTTGCTTCGTGTATCGGTAAAACAAGAAACCGCCAATAAGAACGGCGACAAGCGCCACGCCCGCAAGGGCAAATTGAACAATCCTTTTGCGCTGCGCTTCAGCATCGGAAAGGACTTCGACGGTATTTTCAATTTCCTCGTTATTTTCGAGTATTTCTTCTTTGTCGCTCATGGGTAATCAGTGATGAACAATAAGTAAAACGTAGTATTTAGAACTGCACGCCCGAAGGGACTTGAACCCCCAACCTATGGAACCGGAATCCATTGCTCTATCCATTAAGCTACGGGCGCGTACGTGGGCTACACCAAAAACAGTATAGCCTACAAAGTTACGACGCTTTTGTGAAAAAAACAAACAATGTGCTAATGAAAAATGATTTGGCTCAGAAACACGCCGCAAACCACCTTGCTCCCATCAAAAACGAGCAGGAACTCCAGCGCATCGTCCGTAGCATTCTGCGCGACCCGGGGGCAGAGTGCTTCAGCACTGATGGTGTACGGCTTTCGGTTTTATCGGTGGGCGAATGGAATCATCACGACGGTCCCGATTTTTTGAATATGGCACTGCAAGCCGAAGGAAGCATTATCATCGGGCATGGCGAGGTGCATTGGCGCTCGTCGGATTGGGAGCGACACCAGCACGACACGCACCCGATGTATCACCAACTTCTGTTACATATTGTCCTTCACGACAACCGCGCCCATAAGCCCTTTGCCCGCTATACGCTCGTTATATCCGACGAAATGCTCCGCCGATACCGTGCCAGTGCGCCCGACCTCGCCGAAGCACAGCAAACAAGCGATGCAGAGGGAATTATACGTGATTTTGCCTTGCAACGATTTATGCGCAAAGCCGAGTATGCGAAGGCATTGTTGGAACGACAAACTCCAAAGGAAGCATTTATGCGCCTTCTCAGCGATTTTTGCCAACGCCGCCTTCAGGCGAAACATTTGCCCAAAGGCATTGCATCGCTCTTGGACGTACTCAACCAGCCGGAACATACTGATATTGCGCCATTTCTCCAGGTTCTTGCTGCTCCACTATTGGAAGAAAGCGGCGAGATAACGACAGCAATCTCAGAAATCTTGAAAACATCGGCATTTGGCAAAGGTACAACCTGCGAAATCGTGGTCAATATTCTGCTGCCAATGCTGTACGATTTGAACGAATCAGCGAAAAACAAATCTGCCTCCAATGCTCTTCTACACTGGTTTTGGGGCATTCGTGCTGCAAACCGTTATGCACATTTGCAGCGAAAATTTCCCCATTTGCCGCAACGCTATGTTTGGCAACAACAAGGACTGCTCGAATATGAAACAGAAATTGGTTACCAAGAAAAAAACGCTGTGAACCGCACCCGACAAGGGATTCAGGCATTTGCAGCGCATAGCAACGGGGAAATGGTGATGACATTTTTTGTGGAATAAAAGAAAAAATTTGCTTCCGGCGTACACAACATTTGCACAGGTCAACATTTTGTGTAATTTTGGGGGCGCTTACCAAAAAAGACTCTTTGACGCAAGTTCTCAAGCGCATTGTGCGCACCTTCTCTCCATAAGCTATCAACATACACAACATCAACTTTTCCCCACAACCCAATATTTAATCATCCGGAGCGATTCATGAAACTCATAACGGCGAAAATGGCAGAAATTGCCGATACCCTGCGCACTGAGCGCAAACAAATGGCAAAGCTGCACGAAGAAACCAAAGTCGGCGAAATTACTGCCGGGCAGGTCTTA
>JAAFHM010000460.1 GCA_013298375.1 Ignavibacteria bacterium
CATAAGTTTTTCTGCCACGCTTGGCGAAACATACTGCCCAAATACCCCGAAAATGGTGTTTTTTTCTTCCTGCGCCACCAATGCGCCAATCAAAATTCTCCGAATTTGCATCCCTACCAAACCAGCAATGATACCGCTTGCAAATAGAAGAAACGATTTCGCAAAGGCTATTGTGGGCGACACATAAAAGTAATTTTCTATCGTCGGCGCAATACCATTATGGATGGGCAGTGATACCCAGCAAACAAGGAAATATCCCGCTCCGGCAAGCAACCCTGTCATTGCACTGAGAGCAAAATGAAGTTGTAGCGTCGAAAGGATGATGAAAATTGTGTAGAGCAGGATAATTGGCGTGTGCGCTGCATAAATCGGGTGAACGGACTGCCCTTGCGTAATCATCAGCAACGTGGGAAATGAGATTTCTACTGCCGCACTCAGGTATCGAATTGCTTCCGGTGGCAAACGCCGCGTAGTCAGGGCTTTTTGAACAAATGCCAGCGCAATGATTTCATAGACCACCGCTCCCAACATCATCAATCCCCATCGCACCAGAGAGAAATTTGTATTGGCAAAAACGTTGCGTAGCGGACGTGTTGAATTGGGAATAAGATATTCCGTTCCAAATGCTTGCAGAATAGCAACTGTACCAATGGCAATAATGATGATAAGCCGAAAACGCTCACTTTTTAGCACAGCTAGAGAAAGCCGCATTTCAAACGATTCTTTTTGAGAACGCGCGTCTTGGATGGATTCCCAGCGAATAAATTTTTGTATAAAGGCGTAAATGGGCATAATTGCGAATGAGATTACGAAATAACGACATCAATCTCTCTCAATGCCGCTTCAGGACTGGCTACGCCGTAAGGAACATCAGGCAACAGTTCCAAAAGCTGCTTGTGGCGCGAGGAAAGATTATTATTAAAAAGCTGCGAATCCAGCACAAACATAATGCCTTTGTCGGTTTCGGTGCGAATGAGCCTCCCGAACATCTGACGAAATGCTTGAAACATCTGAGGTTTGTCCACATCGTTCCACGCATATCCGGCAAACTTTTTCAAATCAGGATATTCGCCACGTTTGATGGCTTCGGCTTCATATTTTTTGACCAAATTCTCCTGCAAGCCGCGTGTGAAGGGGTTCGGAACGGCGTAGGGCATTTTTTCCAAAATAAGGCACTGCAAATCGTCGCCCGGAATATCCACACCTTTCCATAAGCCGCGAGCGCCCATCAACACTGCCGCTTCGGACATTTTGAAATGCTCAATGGCTTTGTGCTGCGAAAAATGGGTAATTCCGTGGGACATGAGTTCAATGCTGCGTTTGCGAAGCAAGGGGAAAAGCGCATCATGGACTTTGCGCTGGCGGTCTTTGCTGGTGAAAAGTACAAGTGTTCGCCCGCCCAGATGTTCTGCGGCATTGGCGATAAATTCTGCCGACATTCGTGCAAAATCAGGATGATTATTGGCGACAAAGTTTTTGAGAAAAATAATGCGAGAATTGGCTCGGTAGTTAAAAGGCGAAAGAAACCGGCTTGTGGTTGTTTTGTGTTCCGTCAGAACGTGTGAACCGATACCGCGCAAGAAATCGCTCATATCCCGCGTGTTGGAAATGGTTGCCGACGTGAAAACCGCAGCGTACTTGGGTTCCAGAATTTCTGTTGCAAAGCGCTCGCCGATATTGAATGGCGTTGCAACGATTGACCAGTCTTGCTTTTCGATACGCACGTAGAGCGCGGATTCTTCCTCGCGTTGGTCTAAAAATAACGTCAGCGTTTGCACAATGCCCGCTAAATCTTCCATCCGATGTTGCAATTCGCGCACCGCCGGGACTTCATTCGGAACTGCACCTGCTTTGGAGGCAGATTTTATCACCCTCTCGGCAAGATTCGCTAGTTCGGCGGCTAAGACTTTCAGATTTTCCGTTTCGCCAACAATAATTTGCCGCGCCGAAGCGCTGAAGCGGTCTTCCCGCAAGGTGGCTTGCACCGTGAAAAGGTCGTCGGCGCGAACACCGCTCATGGTCATATTCAAGCGCCCAAGAGCCATCAGGAAGCGTTCCAAGAGTGATGCAATATTGCTCGATTCCGGTAAATCCAGATTTGAAGAGCCTTTTGAGGCATTGATATTGCGGGCGATAAGGCGTATTTCCGACATTGCATTTTCAAAAAGACCGTCCGAGCCGCTTAAATGGCGGTGTACATCGGTCATCATGCTATGCGAGGCGATATTGCTGAATGCTTCAACTGCCTCAGCAACGATTTCATCAGCTTCATCCACAACAAGGCGGTTAAATTCCGGGTAGGATTTCGGATAGGTGAGCAAAAGCGAATGATTCACCGCCAAAATGTGTGCTGAAGCGGCTTCCCATTGTTTTTTGAAGTAAAAACATTGCTCAAAAAAGCTGCACTCGTGGCGGGTGCAATCCCGAAAGTCCGCTCGTGCCTCGCTTGCAACCTTTTGAATGACAGGGAAATCGCCAAAAAGCGGGCGGGGAAGCTCTTCGATTTCGCCTTCGCTTGTCGCCAACATCCAATGCGTCAAAAACGCCCCGGCAAAGCATTCATCGGGGTTGTCGGCATACATGAAACTCTCAAAAAGCGGCAGCGCTTCGTTTATTTTGCGAATGCAGGTGTAATTATTCATACCTTTGAGAACCACGGCACGTAAATCGGGAAGTTCAAAAAGCTGACGTAAACGCGGTAACTCCTGCTCCAAGAACTGATTTTGCAACGCTTTGGTATGGGTGGAAATAACGACGGGCGAATCGGCATCCACAGCGAGTGCGGCAAGTGTTGCCGTCAAGTAACCAAGCGTTTTGCCCGTGCCTGTCCCTGCTTCGGCGACATAAACACCGCCGTCGTTGAGTGTTTGTGCGGCTTTGGCGGCAAATTTTTGTTGTGCTTCGCGGAGTTGGTATCGGTCGTATGCCTTTTGAAAAAAAGCGGCTTCTTTGAGGCGGTTAGGTGCTTGCGCAAGCGAGGAATCAAGCGTGGTGCGCTCTAATTTTGCAAAAATTTCTTTGAAATTGCGCATCGGTGGTAAATCGCCATGGTGGATATTCTCGCCACGACCCGTAAACAGGGGCTTCCAGAGCCAATGATCGGCTTTTTCAAACCAATATTCCACAATAGCACAAAGTTCAGCAAATTCCGGCTTATTGAGTTCTCCGTCCAAATGCCGCAGCACTTCGACCATATCCAGCGCGTCTTGCAGCCCGCGATGATGCTCATAATCACGCAGACCAAAATTGCGAATAAATGCCTCCAAACTGAGCGTTGGCGCAAGCGGATAGCAAAGCGCCAGAACATGGCATGAATCCATCATCGGCGGCTCGAAATCCTCACCGAAAATTTTTTGCAAATACGACCGCTCAAAAGCGGCATTATGCGCCATAATGGGCGTGTTGCCGAGAAAAGAAAAAAAATTGCTGTCAATTTCGCTCAAAAGCGGCGCTGTGGCTAGTTCTTCATTGGTGATGCCCGTAAGTTGCATGATTTCCGGCGATATTGCCCTTCCGGGATTGACCAGCGTAGCAAAGCGCTCCACTTCAAGCCCGTCGCGGTAGCGGACTGCACCAATGTCAATGACGGTATCGGTCGCGGCATCAAGTCCGGTGGTTTCAAAATCAAGGGCGATAAATTCGCCAAGTGCGGCAAGGCGGGAAGGGGCGTTGGTGCTGTTCTTCATGCTGAATGAAAATGGTTGAGTATCGTAGAAAGCGCTAAAATACGGAACTTTCGGTAAAATGAATGCCGCTTTTTCACCAATTTGCCTCAGGGAAACGTTTTTTATCACGGCAATGACCAAGAGCTATCGCTTTCTCCAAGAAATGCTTTAGCAAACTCCACGTCAATATCATAACAAAACCCCGCTCGGAAACGTAATCCAAGCGGGGTTTTTGCAGCAATAGGGCTTTTATTTTTTCGCTATCTGCTGCGCTTGTGTTATATTGGGCGCTTGTTGAGGAAAACTCCGTATTTTTTTATTTCTTTATGACCTTGTAAACTAACAGATTATCTTATATTGCGTAGCTTCGTTGTGTTTCAAACCGAACCGCCAACCTCGTACACGCGAGACCAACGAAGTTTTACGCCCCG
>JAAFHM010000655.1 GCA_013298375.1 Ignavibacteria bacterium
TGTTGAAGATTCTCTGCGCGGTGTTACAATCCGGAGTCAAATACAATTCCGAGCATATTTCCATGAAGCCCGTCAAAAAAGCGATGGCTTTTTGAAAAAAGTTCTTGCCTCGGTCATAGAAATCCTTCGGACACGTTGGCTTTTTTGCCGGACGCGAAAGCGAGAGCGTTTTGCTACTTGGCGGCAATCAAGGCAACAAAGTTTCTATTTCACCATACCCCACACACCGCATCATTTCTATCAGGAGAGCAATATGAGTTCTGTAAACGTATCAAATCTCAACATTCCATCGGTTTTTCAGTGGATAATGAGCGCACCAACGCTCATTGGCAAAATCCAGCGCGTGATTGCGTCCGCACAAGCAAAGAACTGGACAACCACCGCCGTCGCGCTGGTCGCGCTTTTGGCGTATTTGGGTAATCTTTTTGGTTTGCCGATAGACGACAGCACCGTGCAAATGCTGGAAGCCGCAACAATCGCCGTGATTGGCTTTTTCACAGGCAAGCAGGTCGTGAATCCGCAAAAAGTGGATGCAGAATGGCAAGTCCTCGAAACGAGCGCGGAGGCAAAAATCAATGGAAAAACTTGAACTGTACATCATCACAGGCTTGGTGTCGGTAATAGCGTATTTCTTGAAGGCGTTGCATGGCGATATTCTCGCCATTCGCAAAAATCTTCAGCACATCGAAACGGAAATCGCTGTGAAGCACCAAGCCGATGAAGACCGCGATAGGCGGTTGGAGAATGTCGAGAAGACTGTGTATAAAGAATGAAGCCCGCTTGAGCAAATGTGCTCAGGCGGGCTTTTTTGTCTTTGGATAACCTCAAAATATCTGCTTAAAGAGAGTTCCACTCTCATCTGCATCATGAAGCGTGAGAACTATTTCTGCCTCACTGACTCCCTCAAAATCATCAGCTTCGCTGTGTGGTAAGTCATCTTCTATTGCCGTGAAAATGTACTGCAAGTTGTATTGCTGGCAATATTTTCGTATCAAGTTGATGAAGTTAATTTTTTTGCGATTATCAACTCCCTCAAAAATGCCATCATGGTATGCAAAATGATAAAAAGAGGCTGATGAGTAGGTAGAAATGACCGATATATCAAACGCAGCACAAAGAAATTTTTTATACGTGCTACCACGTCCGGCTGCCGTGATTTCAGTCTCCTTAGCATTTTGTATTTCCGCATGGAATGTTACATTTTCTTCTTTATTTCGGTCAATATACAACAGTGCTGGTACATTAAGAACTTCATCAATAATGTTACTGAATGATTTACGAATAGTCAGATACGTTGTCGGTTGTGTATCTATTTCTTTACGAATTTTACTGCCCAAATCCTTGATTTCATGCTCGACTTCAAGCATTTTATCTTGCATTACCGATAGCGTATCAACATTTTGCAGCTTTTCCTGTAAGCGTGCAATTTCATTAGAAATTTCCATCAATTCCCGTTGATACCGTTGATACTTTTGGAAAGAATCTTTATCTTGAAGAGCAGATAAATAATCACTCCGCTTTTGGTCTAATTCTTCAAGTTCTTTGTCAATACTTTGTAGTTGCTCTTGTAATTGCTTCTTTCGTTCGCGCAGATGCTTGTTGCGTTCATTGGTGATACTGATGTTAAATTCCTCAAGCTCCTCGTAGCTTTTGACTAAACTTTCGGGCAGAAGAATGTGTACTTCTTCAAAGATTTTTTTCATCTTCTTTACATCAAAACTTCGATGCTGTCGGATGCTGGTCGTAACTTTGTCAAGTTCATACGAGAGATTATAGCGATTAGTGTTCAATGAAGAAATACGCGCTTCGAGGTTCTCAATGAGATTTCGATTAAGTTCTTTTTCTTCTTCATAAAACTTAAAATTGCTAACAAATCTATCCAAGGCTTCGTACTGCTGCTCCTTGAGCTCAATAGCACCACGTATTTTATCAACTTCATTGACATTCACCGAGAAATTTCGTTCGATGCCTTCAATCGTTTTTTGTTGCTCTTCTTGAATAACCGTCAATTCATATTTTTTTTTCAGCAAATCACTCTGAAATCCCAATAATTCAAATAAGAAAGGTTTCCAGTCTTTATCCTTGCCTCGTTTGAATTTTTCAAGCTGAAAAACATCCTGATAATCACTTTGCCCGCGCAAAAAGTAGGTGAGTGATTTACGGTAATCTACGTTTGGCAAAATGGTAAATTCAAGCTGTTGATTGAGAAATCTTTTTGCCTCTGCCAATGCCATATCTTCATGGTCCCACTCGGAGCCTTCAGCAGAAAAATCTTGATACTGCTCTTGATGTTTCCGAAAGGCGATTTTTGTGTTGGTAGCTTTATCAACACTACGACGAATCGTTAAGAACCAGCCTGAATTTAACTCAATCTCTAAGTAAAAGATATAGCTCCTCAACTTGTCCTGTTGAAGGGCAAAAATGTGATTGTCCTTGGTTAATGTCTTCAAAAGCATATAATCAATAACCGACAGAAGCGAAGATTTGCCCAAGTTATGCGAATCCTTACTCATGTCGCCTTTATTGGTAACACGAGCCGCAACGACGTTCAGACCGTCGCGGAACTGCACACGGTCAAACGGAAGGTTTGCATATATTTGGCTCAGTTTCATCGGAGTAGCTCTATCGAATCAATATCACGGTGATAGGTAATTTTACCTACTAAAAACAAAAAATTGAGAGCAGGAATAATCATTTCTTGAACTTTCTTGTCATGCC
>JAAFHM010000282.1 GCA_013298375.1 Ignavibacteria bacterium
AGAATCCTCATGGACAATACCACAACTTTGGCTTGCCTTCGCTCTACTGTCGGTGGCTCTGGCAGCGATAAGCTATTTTTTCATCCTGACCGATAGCGTGTATGTACGCGGCTTGGCGGAGAAAATGACCGCCGAGCGCATCGAAGAACTTGTCGAAATGCGGTCGCAGTATTGGTGGGGCATACTCATAGCGCCACCAGTATTGGTGATGCTTCGTGCAGTTTATACGGCGCTTTGTATCGCTATTGGTGTGATTATTCTGGGGCAAAATCTTGGCTATAGTCAATTATTAAAAGTGGCGCTTTTTGCCGAAAGTGTCTTTTTGCTGGAAATCGCGCTCCAAGTCTTCTGCGGCATTTTTGTCCTTACCATCCGCGTCCCCGACGACTACGCCAATTTTGCGCCGCTTTCCGCCCTGCAATTCTTCGACCCCGCGGCACTTAAACTCTGGATGAAGCACCCGCTCCGCACACTCAATCTTTTCGAGGTAGCGTATATGCTGGTACTGTCGTATTTCCTCACGCCATTGCTCAAAAAGCGGACGTATTGGCAGACGTTGGGCTTGGTGGGTGCGTCCTACGGGCTGGGGCTGCTCTTGTGGGTAGTGGCGTTGGCATTTTTGCTTTTGCAGGTGTCGTAGGCAGGGACTGGGGGCAAAGGGATGAGGGCAGGTAAATACGGACTTCTCACAGAAGAATTGCATTTGGAGCAAAAACCATGAACGTCACAAAGAAACACCGCGAACTGGCTGATGCGCTTCTTGATGCCGTCAAAGCGCAATTTCCCGAAATGCACTTCCTTCGGATGGATACATCGCCCGAAAGCGAAAATGATATTTGGGTTCACGTTGCGGTTCCCGATGAAGATACCTTTATGGCGGTCTGCGATGCAGCCTCCCTTATTGAAGCCGATACGCTCATAAACACAGGCTACAAACTAACATTGATGCCGCATCTGGTGGAATTTGTGCCGGAGGTGTGAGTTACTTGGGGTTGGTTGGTCTTATGGGCTGGGGCTGCTCTTGCAGGTGTCGTAGGGAGGAGAGTTACGGATAATGAAATTTACATGAGACAATGATAATCGCTTCTTTGGTCACTTTGTATATCAAACGATGCTCGTCAGTAATTCGCCGTGACCAGTATCCTTTGTAGTCACCGTATTTCAAGGGTTCGGGCTTGCCTAAACCCGTGAAAGGGTTGCGAAGAATATCGAAGATGAGCGCGGCAATTTTTTGTTGAATTTTACCGTCTTGCTTGCCCCAGTCCATGAGCTGCTCAAAGGCTGTTGATGTAAACGTGAACATTCTCACAGCAGTTTCTCCAGAGTCTCTAGCGGCACAGATACGAGGTTCTCACCTCGTTCTACCTCATCCATCAAGCGAAGCAAATGCGCACGGTTGGCTTCATTGCCGAAAAGATATTCTGTGGATTCATTCGATTCCGTTGGTGCATCCATAACGATAATTTCAATCGGCTTGCTACCAAAAAGCGTTTTGATACTTTGCACAAAATCGGATGTTAGCTCATCGGCGTTGAGGTGATAGGTTGTCTGCATAGCACAAAGAAGATAGTGTTATCGAGTTTTGAAGAGAAGCGAAAAACTTCCATCGTACAGAGATTACTGCTTGATTTCGGTAGCAAGAGCGTCAAGAAATTCTTGTACGGGCTGTGATTGCTCATGTTCCAAATACCGCGCAAAACGGCGCTCCGACTCTTCCACCCAAGCGTCTGTTGTGTCCTGAGAAACATCCCGACCAACAAAGGAGACAACACGGTGTGTTCCGGCATTTTGCTGTTGCTGCAAATCCCGAATGATTGCATCTGTATTGCCATCGAAACGCGATAGATACTCTTGGCGAATCTGATGGAGTTCATCAATAATGGGGTCAGTCCGCATAACTTATTCTGCTCCTAATTCTTCAGGTGTTGCGATAATTGGCGGAAGAAAGCCCGCGTTGAATATTATTCGTTCAATCGTTGGTCGCATTGTTGCATTGGCGATATGCTTGCAGTTCCATGTCAGCAAATATTGGATTTGATGAACTGCCGCAATAGCAATATGGAGAGCATCCAAAAATGCCTTTTGTGGCAGTGCGCCCTCGGATACCATCCGAAGTGCAAGGTCTGATGCTTCCTCACGAATATCCAGTAAGGTCATCGCTTCGGCTGCTTTCAATCTTCGTTCTGCGGCGCTGGTGTCACCGCCTGAGATTTCATTGATGGTCGCTTGCGAAGTAAAAACCTCAAAATGCGGCTTTTCAAACTGCCACCAGTCAAGAGTAATTTGTTGATGTGCGGCAAGCACAACATCTCGGCTCGGTTTTGCCGTGAGGTAGCTCAATACGCTGCTTTCGATATAAACTGTTGGCTTCATCCCACAAAAGTACGAAAATACTGTCCTAAATACAACTTCCATTCTTGTCGGTAATTTCCATGAAACGCCTCATTTTCCTCGCTTTCGTCGGTGTGATTCTTCTTTCGATTGCCGCTCTCGGCTACAAAATTGTGCGCGGCAATGCCGAAAAAGATGCAACAGCACTCCGCATCCGCACTTTGCCCGAACTCCACTTCACCCAAGAAAACGGCGCTCCGCTCACCAATACGGACTTTCCGCCCGATAAAGCGCTTGTTATCGTGCATTTCCTGCCCGATTGCCATTTTTGTCAAGGCGAAGCAAAGGAGTTTTCAGCGCACCCGGAACTGCTTGCCGATGCTCATGTTCTCTTTGTTTCAGCGGCAGCAACCCAGCAAATACGCGAGTTTGCGGCTGCCTACACGCTCCGCAATCTCCCCTCCGTTACCATTGCTGCCGACAGCCTCAAAACCTTTGGGCAAACCTTCGGTACAGCCAGCGTTCCCACGACGTTTGTCTATGGAAACGCCGTCAATGGCAAGCGCATTTTGCTCAAGCAGTTTAATGGAGAAACGAGTGCGGAAGCGGTCTGGCGGTCATTCACACAAAGCACAACACATTAGGCGGGTTCGGCAAAATGGTAGGAATAGTGCGCTTCTTTACCGAGAACTTGTTCGATATGGAAAATATCATCGCACGCCGCAAAGGTAAATAATTCATCGTCCATCACCGTCCAATGAGAGCGCTCTTCAAGTGTTAAAGCCGCGATAGAAGGAAAATACCGCACAGGCACACGAATAGTGCGCCCGTCCGCTAACGTAAAGCCCAGCGTTTCGTGATCATCGGTGATAATGTTTGTGATAACGGGGCGAATATGAGAAAAGCCGTTCATATTGGTAGTTTGAAAAGGTGTGATGCGGGTTTTATGAGAGAATAAGAGGGCGTACTTTCTTGCCTTCAGCGAAATCGTTGATTTGCTTGCTAATGCTCCCGCGATGCTCCTTCAAAGATCGCTCTATCAAGCGCAATTCTTGTTCAGTGAAATCACCTCGCTCGAATATCTGCACTTCCGGCTCAAGCCAAAATTTTGCTGTGCGTTGAAAACCATCTTTGGTACGGGCGATATGGACATGGCGGCGCTCTTGCAAATCAAACGCGACAATAAAAACGATAAAAGCGCCTATGTATGCTAATTTGGGCATAAAGTCACGATAAGGAAAATGCTGAAAACACCCATAACAACTTACACCGCAAACCAAAATTTTCAAAATATAATTCTCCCCCCCCGTGAAACACCTCAAACGCACCTTCACGCGCCAGCAAGACCAGTCGGATTGCGGCGTGGCGGCTCTCTTGTCGGTTATGCGCTTTTTCGGCGGCGATGAAGCATTAGAGCGCTTGCGCGAACTCTCCGGCACCTCGCGCCAAGGCACAACGCTTCTGGGTCTCTTTCAAGCCGCGCAGCAACTTGGTCTAACGGCAAAAGCGCTTCAAGCTGATTCGGTAGATAATCTCAAAGCGACGCAATTTCCCTGCATTCTGCACATCGTCAAAGAAGGGCGATTGCATCACTATATCGTTTGTTACGGTTTTCAAGAGGGCGTGTTTATCATTGGCGACCCCGCAAGCGGCATCAGCACGATTGCGCCGGAAGAATTGGCAGAACTCTGGCAATCCAAAGCATTGCTCTTGCTTTCGCCGAATGAGCATTTTGTGAAAAAAGAAACGCAAACCGCCGAAAAACGCCGTTGGGTGCGAGCGCTCATTGAGGAAGATGTAACGGTGCTGGCGGTGGCGTTTGCACTCGGCGTGGTGATTGCGATTCTGAGCCTTTCCACCGCAATTTTTTCGCAGAAATTGGTGGATACTATTTTGCCAAACCACGACGTAGAGCGCTTGGTCGTTGGGCTTTCAATGCTTGGGTTTTTGCTCGTGGCAAGAAGTGGGCTGAATTTTCTGCGCGGGCGTTTTGTCTTGGGGCAAACACGTGCCTTCAATAACCGCGTTGTCAATCGCTTTTTTACAGCGCTTATGCGCTTGCCGCAAGCCTTTTTCGACCGCCGCAAAACAGGCGACCTCATTGCCCGTATGAACGATGCACAGCGTTTGCAACAAGCACTGACCTATCTTGTGGGCGAGATGATGATTGAAGCACTGCTTTTCGTCGTTGCTGCGGTGATGATTTTCCTCTATTCCGTGCCGATTGGCGTATTTCTCTTGTGTAGCGCGGCGCTGTATGCCGTGCTTGCGGTGCGTTTTCATAAGCCGATTGTCGCTGGGCAGCAAGCGGTAATGGCGATGTACGGCTTGAACGAAAGCAATTATGTTGACACGATTCAAGGCATGAGCGCCATCAAAGCCGCCGGACGCGAAGCAACCTTTGCCGAAAAAACCCGCGCTGTTTATGGTTTATTCCAAGAAACCGCGTATAATCTGGGCAAAACGGGTGTACGCTTCAATCTGGCGGCGGAACTTATCGGTGCGGGAATCTTGCTGGTCGTGCTGGCGTGGTCGTCGGTATTGGTGCTGCAAGGCGCATTGCTTGTGGGCGGACTGGTGGCGATTGTGCAGATGGCAAGTCAACTCAGCGCCTCGTCTCTCCGTCTGGCACTCACGAATATTCGCCTGCAAGAAGCCCGTATCGCCTTTGAGCGAATGTACACGTTTGCTTCGGTACCGCCGGAATACGAAGAACATGAGTATTCGTCAGCGCTCCCGAATGCCTTCGCGGATGTTTTCTCGGTTTCCTTGTGTGGTGTGAGTTTTCGGTTTGCGGGTCGCCCGGAACTGGTGAAAGAAGCGTCCTTGGAGGTCAAACGGGGCGAAATCGTGGCTATCACAGGGGAAAATGGTTCCGGTAAAACAACCATTTTGCAGATGCTTCAGCGCTTTTATGCACCGGAGCGCGGGGAAATTCTGGTGAATGAGACGATTCCGCTCCGCGCAATTCCCATTCCGATATGGCGCAAACATCTTGGCATTATGCCGCAAAATGTCAAGATTTTTAACGCTACTGTTTTGGAAAATATTTGCATTGCCGAGCCTAGCGAGGAAGAAGTGGAGCGGGTTGTAGCGTTTTGCCAACGGTACGATTTGGAGCGTTTTATCACCGCCTTACCGCAAGGCTACGCAACGCTTGTGGGCGAAGAGGGCGTGAATCTTTCCGGCGGGCAGCGCCAAATCATCGGTCTGGCGCGGGCGCTCTATCGCAATCCCGATATACTCTTGCTCGACGAACCCACCGCCGCTATGGACAAAACCACCGAAGCAGCAACAATGAGGCTTTTGGAGCATTTATCGAAGACAATGGCAATACTCATCATTACCCACCGCTCGCAGCCGCTTCTTCACGCACACCGCACCTATCGCTTGGAGTCAGGATGTCTTGCCAAATACGAAGACGTTCTAATGCTGGAAACCGCATAGAATCACGGAAAACTTCGCTCTACACTCTCGCTCCAAGGCATTCATCCCCCATACACCTCGCACAGCACTCTGTACGTCTGAATATGCGCCTGAACGGTCAATTCTACGGGCTTTGCATAGCCGCCGCCCATTGCCAGCGAAAGCGGTACGCCGTGTTGCCGACAAGCACGAACAACCATTCTATCGCGTTCCGCAAGCCCTTCCATCGAAAGCGATAAGCGCCCAAGCGTGTCTTCGCGCAAGGGGTCAACTCCGGCTTGATACAAGATAATATCAGGCTTCCACGCAAAAATCGCGGGGAGTTTTTGCGACAGTATTGCTAAATATTCATCGTCGCCCGTGTTGTCGGGAAGGTCAACGTCCAGTGTGGAAGCGACTTTGCGAAAGGGATAATTTTTTGCGCCGTGCATACTGAATAAGTACACGTCCTCGCGTCCGCCCAGAATAGCTGCCGTGCCGTTTCCTTGGTGAACATCTAAATCAATCACTGCCACACGCCGCACCAATCCTTGCGCAAAAAGATACTGCACCACAACAGCCAAATCGTTGAAAACACAAAATCCTTCGCCAGCGTCCCAGAGTGCATGA
>JAAFHM010000367.1 GCA_013298375.1 Ignavibacteria bacterium
GTCCCCCAGCCCAAAGGAAACCTGCTTTTTCATGGCTTCCGGCACATCGGAAATTTTTGCTTCCAAGGTCAGTTGCTTGCGGTCTGCGGCAAACCACCAATACGCCGTCGTCCGGGCGCTCATGGCAGAACGAATCGCCAACAAGACCCGTTGCAAGAGAAATTCAAACTCTCGTCGTGGCTCATTCTTCGCGCCTTCGGGCGTTTCTTCAACGATTTCTTCCATCTGCACAGTCAGTTTTTTACGACGATGGCTGACGGCTTCTTCGGAAAGTTCGGTTGAGGCTTGGGCTTTGGGGCTTGTTGCTTGTTGCTTGCTGCTTGGGACTTGGTATGACTCGCGTTTGAGGGCGGCATTGGCGGCGCGAGTTACTTTGTCTTGAATATCCTCGTCGGTGGTAAATTCTTCCAGTGTTGGTGCGGTCTCTGGCGTAATACTCTCACCCAACCCTCTCCCAGAGGGAGAGGGCTTTAAAGACCGCTCTGTATCTGGCTCTGCATCTTGCCCTTCTCCCTCTTGGAGAAGGGTTGGGATGAGGGGCTGGGCGCTTAACGCCGTATGTTCACCGTTGCCCTCATCGTCTTTTTTTTTTGCCTCAATCGGTGTTGGAGGCGGAACGGTGCTGGTCGCAACGGTTATTGGCGCTGGCGTGGAAGCCGCCGTAGCCGTAGATTTTCCAACAATCCGAAATTCTGCGCCCTCGTCATCATCAAAATCAGCACCAAGCAAGGATTCGTCAAGTTTTGGAGCATTGTAATTGCCGGGGAGAGCTTCGGCAAGCGCGACTGGTGGCGGAGGCGGTGTCACGGGCGGAGGAGCAGGGTTGGGCTGCAAGTCGCTTGGCAGCGTGGTTTGTCCGATAGAGATTTGCGGCGTAAAATCATTATTCAAGCTGGCATTTTCATTGCTATCATCAAACACCAATACTTTTTTGCCAGATGTGGTGTTGGTGGTGTTCAACGCTTGTTGTACGGCACTTGTTGGCGTTGGAATCGTTGGTGGCGGCATTTCTGGCGTGAATTTATGCGGAGCCGTAACAAGGGTAACATCGTCAAACCCTGCGGCATCGTCGAAATCATCAAATACCAGTTTTTTGGGGAGTGTCGGTTGCGGGGGAGCGGTCACTGCCTTTGTTTGCGACGGGTTTTGTGCAGGGGTAGTCTTGTTTTGTGGCGTTTTTGTCATCGGCGCTTCATCATCGGCAACGCCAAATGATTCGGCAAAATCATCGAAAACAAGCCGCTTCGAGCCGCTTTCTTGTTTGACGGTTGTTTTGAAATCGGACACATCGGAAACGGCTTTGGGCGCTGGTTTCATTTGTTCGCGAAGCGCTGTTTCGCGGGCGGCACTCTCTCTCAACGCCGATAAATCCTTGACGCGCTGACTGTACAAGACAACAACGCCAATGCTACCGAGTATAGCAATACAGACACCAATCAAGCGCACGGGCAAATCGCCTAAAAAGAGCGCAATAGCAAGCCCCAGCGCAATAACCAGCAACGCAGGAATATCCGTCGGCGCATTAAAAAGCCGTGAAAAAGAAGGTTGTTCGTTACTCATCGTTTTGGGAAATGATGAAAAGTGAAAGTTACTCGTTGAAATTACCCGAATTTTGGCTCCCAGACCTCGCCAAGCACCGCGTCCCAGGCAAACTTGAGTTCATCGGCAGGGTCGTAAGGGTGGGATTGTAGATTGACGACGATAGTTTCCGGTTGCGACAGCGCCTTCCATCCGTGCATCACGCCCGGCGGAATGAGGATCATTGCGGGGTTCTGAATACCAATGATAAACGAATTGACGTGTCCAAAGGTGGGGGACTCCACACGAATATCCACGCAGACAACCTGCATTTTGCCGCGTGTCACGGTAAATTGGTCAGTGTGGATGGCGTGCAGATGCCATGCTTTGACAACGCCGTAATCTGTTGCCGATTGATACACGTGTTGCGGCACAATCACGCCACCGCCCTCACGCTCCACCCAAGGCAAACTCCAAAGTTCAATCACATCGCCACGCCCATCCACGATGGTTTTAAGCGCCTTGAAGTGTACGCCGCTAATGGTAGCGCCGTTAAACGTGGAATGTTGTTTATAGGGAACGTCGTGGAGAAAAGAAAGCGTAACGTCGGTAATGTTCATAAAAAGCAAGAAAAATGGGCGTAAATCTGTGCGAGAACCGCACTGTTGCAGCCCCAAACTTAGCACTTTTTCTCCAAACTTTGCGCACATATTCTGCACGTTCTTGGCAAGATTTCGCCCAAAGCGCCCTCTGTGGATAACTTTATTGCCCTGCGCGCTGGCATGGCAAATAACACTTGAACGCAAGTCTTTATGCGATAGTTGATACATCAACTACTGTAAGCCATGACAAATGAATCGGAAAATGAATGTATTTTCATCGTTTTGTCATCGAAAAGTTTTTTTTCTGGGTGTAGTTTCGCAACCGATAGTTTGTCAAATTAAGGATACTTCGCTTTATGATGATTCGTACTTTTTCGTTTGTGATTCGCCGTTCCCGCCGTGCTTTGCGGGTTGCTCGTGCAGTAGCATTTGTGCTGCTGGTGTGCGTTGGTGCTATGTACAGTTTTGGTGTTCAGGCAAAAATCCGTACATTTTTCACTGGTACGCCCAGCGCCGTGACCGAAGCGATTGCCTCCGCGTCCTCAATAGTGCAGCATGGCGTGGCTTCGTGGTATGGTCCGCGCTTTCATGGTCGCAGGACGGCAAATGGGGAAATCTATGATATGAACGACTTTACCGCCGCACATCTTACCTTGCCGCTTGGAACGGTTATTCGCGTTACTAATACCGACAATGACCGCACAACGCTAGTGCGCGTCAATGATCGCGGTCCCTATATCGAAGGGCGAATTCTCGACCTTTCGTATAATGCCGCAAAAACACTCGGTATTTTGGGCAACGGCACGGGAAACGTAAAAGTGGAAGTTGTTGAAGGGATTCGCCTTACCGATACCTCGCTTACGACCGATTTTCTCAGCACGAATTATGAATTTGCCGCCATCAAAGACCTGCTCTCCACGACCGCATTCGCCCACACGATGCAGCCATTAGTCGTTGATGCCGGAGCATTTTCCATCATTCACGAAACCGATAATTTTGCCGAAGCACTTGATACTTGGAAACACCTCCGTAAAAAGCATGGCGACATCGTTTATCTTGTGCCGCAGCGCAAGCCCGACGAGCAGATTGCATTTGAAGAATTTCAGCGCAAAGCCGAAAAACCTCACGCAAAAAAATTGACGGCATCAGAAAAACGTGCCGCAAAACGCAACAAAAATATTCGCCAAACCGAGGAACGAAGCCGTCTTTACAATTATCAGCTTCTTTTGCTGGAAACAGACTCTCCGGCATTAGCGACGAACTGATGCGCTTGTCCCCGTGCGACATTCTGCCCGAAAACATCCCCCAGCCCCTTGCTTCCTACGATTCAAGGGGTTTTTTCTTTGTCAAATGTGGCGGAATATTCTAGTCTTGAGTTCAGGTTACAAGTGCGAGAGTTAATTTTGCCTTTGGCGTAGATATAGGCTGGATGAGCTGTCAATGCAAAAAATATCCGCTCAGATTTTGTGTGAATTTTCGCAGGTACAAGAAATATGATTGCTATCAAATCCGCATCTCTACTCGTTGAAAAAGGTTTCGCACTTACAATTTGAATTCACTTCTCTCTACGTCGCAGAAATGAGGTATTTCCTGACTTCGGAGCTGGTTGCGAGCGTGAGTGCTTCGGAGGATATCGTGCGGGTATTGGCGTAATTCACCTTGCGAATACGCTTTTTCATTTCGAGAAGACTGGTGTGTGCTACGCTAAGTTCGCTAATACCCATGCCGATAAGCAGTTCCGTTGCCGCCGCATGGCTGGCAAATTCACCGCAGACCGCAACAGGAATATTACTGTTGTGCGCAGCTTCAATCGTCATATTAAGCAGACGCAAAATAGCGGGATGGAAGGTATCGTAAATTGGCATAATCCCAGCATTCATGCGGTCGGCAGCGAGCGTGTATTGGGTTAAATCGTTTGTGCCGATGCTGAAAAAATCTGCCAAGGCGCTGAGTTCACGCGAAATAAGCGCTGCGGCGGGTGTTTCAATCATCGCGCCGATAGGAGTGTTCTCGTCAAACTCCTCGCCGTCTGCACGGAGCGCGGCTTTGCAGCCTTCAATCAGGCTGAGTGCCTTTTGAAATTCCTGTACCGTTGTAATCATCGGAAGCATAATGCGCACGTTGCGATGGCGCGAAGCACGAAGCATGGCGCGAATTTGCGCCGTAAAAAGCGCACGGTTTTTGAGTAAAAATCGGAGACCACGCAATCCCAATGCGGGGTTTGGCTCGTGCGGAATAAGCCCAAACGATTTATCACTGCCAATGTCAAATGCCCGCAACGTGATAGCAAGCGGGTAAGCGCGTTCGGCAAGGTCTTTGTAGAACTGCGTTTGTTCGTCTTCGCTGGGAACAATCTGGCGTTCCAGTAGTTGTAATTCCGTGCGAATAAGCCCAATGCCTTCTGCGCCCGAAGCCCGCGCCAGTTCGATTTCCTCCGGCGTGTCGGCATTGGCAAAAAGGTGAACTTTGCGTCCATCTAGTGTTTGTGCGGGAAGCGAGGCATATTTGCCAAGTTTGCGTGTTTTATGCTCTAATTCCTGTTGCCTACGCTCATAGCGTTCCAGCGTTTCGGGCTGGGGATGCGTGATGATGATGCCCGCAAAGCCGTCAATAATCAGCGTTGTTCCCGTGTGAATGCGCTTGCAAACATTAGCCAACCCCACCACCGACGGCAATCCCATAGACCGCGCCAAAATAGCAGCGTGAGAGGTAATGCCGCTTGATTCCGTCGCAAACGCTGCCATACCGCTTTTGCGAAAGAGCATCACCTCCGACGGCGTGAGCGATTCGCTAATCACAACGCTACCTTCCCCAATTTCCGGCACAACGATATTACGATTCGCAAGAAAATTCAAAAGGCGCTGTTTGACGTGTTCCAAATCGGTAGCTCGTTCCCGCAAATAGGCATCGCTTGTGTGGCGCATGATAGCTTGCTGGCTGTCGAAAACATCCTGCACGGCGTGGTCGGCGGTAAATTGTTTGTGGATATAGTCCGTGACCATCGCATCAACACTGGGGTCGTTGAGCATAAAAAGTTGCGCCTCAAGAATTGGCGCGGCAACGGGGGC
>JAAFHM010000381.1 GCA_013298375.1 Ignavibacteria bacterium
GATTCCGTAAAGCCAAGGATTGGAGCGAGTCCACACCAAGCGAGAACGATTGTTGATAGGTCTCTATCTCGGTCTGGGGCGGTGTCGGAAGAATCTCCGACGTTGTGGACAAAAGCGTTTGCAAGCGCTGTTGTTCCGCAATAATGCTGGTACTGAGCGCCGTGCGATTGTTTTGCAGCGCGAGATACAATGCCTGAAGTCGTACAACATCTTTGTACGGGAGGTTGCCTTTAGCAGCTTGTTCGGTGTATTCGGTGACTAAGGTGTCTAATTGACGTAGTTGCTGGGTAACGCTGCTAAAGACAATACGGTCGTAATAGAGGGAAAAATATGCCGAGCGGAGTTGATATTTCAGATTGCGGAGCAGATCTTGGAACTGCAAACGCGAGGCGGCAGCATTGTTCGCGGCAAGTTCCACCTCATTATTTTTTTTGCCGCCAAGATAAAAAAGTTGCTGAATCGCAACAGCTTTTTGCCCTTCGCTTCCGATGTCGAATACTCTATTATTCTGCGGATTTAATGCGTTAAATTCTGCCGACAGCACAGGATTTTCCCACAGCGAGGCTTGCACAATCCGTGCATCGGCGGCTTCAATGGAAAACTGTTCTGCAAGAAGCAAGAGATTATTTTTCAAAAAAGTCTGCTCGCACTCGCGTAAAGTGAGTGTTTGTGCGGGTATCAGCATTGGCACAAGCAAAAAAACGAGAATGCCGCTAAAACAACGCCTGATACGGGGCTGCTGCTGCTGATGATGTAATCGTGATGTCATTATTGCTTGAGAATTAGGAATGTGAGCGAAATAATTCACAATATTTTTGTCCACGAATTACACGAATCTTCACGAATTTGACACTATTTCGAGGCTTCTGATTCGTGTTCATTCGTGCGATTCGTGGATAGCATTGAATGAATTGTTTGGCTGATGTTCCTTATTGATTAAAATTCAATGTGAATCCGAACCGCTCCAATATGCACAACAGGACCTCGGTCTTGATTGTATGCGGGGTTGACGACACATTGATAATCCGCCGAAATACTACACCAATCATTGAGTTGAAAACGATAATAGATTTCCGAAATCCATTCGGGCGCGTACCTGAGCGCACCATCACCGATAATAAAACCATAGCCGCCATCCGCTAAATATTGCCGATGGTCGCCCGAAATACCGTTCAGAACGCTGGCAATGCCGATAACGTCGTCACTGCGCTGCCAAAGATTGCCGTCGAGTTGAATGCCGACACAGGCAGAATGGTCAATTTCGGTAAATGCCCATGTTTCGCTTGTGCCGTCGTTCCAGGAAGCCCGCGCAAAAAGCCCAAGATTGTTGCTGATTTCCTGTTCCAAACCAAGCACGAAGCCGTACTTTGCTGTTCCGTAGCGGCGTGTTTGTGTAATATCGGGCGGGAGGAGCGGGGTGGCTAATCGGACGGCTTCGCGGTATGTGCCGGCATTAGCAATATTGCGAAACGCTAACGCCCGCACAATTCCTTTTTGTCCCGAAAGCGTGTAACGATGTTCGGCTTGCAGTGCTGCTCCAAACGCCCCACCGATGCGTGTATCCAGTTCCAGGCCGTTTGCCGTCGTTGGAACCATCGTAACCATCGTACTGAACGCCCAGTCATTTATCGTCCACTTTGCCGCCGCGCCAATGGTGTATCCGCGAGTATCGGCGGGGTAATCCCACGCGCCAGCGCTCATCAGCGACCAGTTGAGAAATTGCGTTCTGGGGTCGTGTGAATACGAACTTTCATCAAAAAAGTCTGCCGCGCTGAATTTTCCCAAGACCAGCGTCAGATGGGATGTTGTCCCGGATCGTTGAAAAATTTCTTTCTGTGAAGTGCGTGATTTTGCTAACGCCGCAGAACTTGTATCGCCGTCTTTGGTGAAATCAAAGCGTTGCCGCAGATACAATCGTGCCGGATACAACACGGGTTTTGCTTGCCCAACGCGAAATGTTTCGCCGTTTGGAAAGCCCGCAACGCCTGTTGCGCCGCTTAAACCCTCGCCCCCTGCAATTTCAGGGTGAAAAGTCACGTCCGCTCCTTGCCAAAGCCGAGCCGTGAAAAATAGCGTTGCCGTGAGTGACATAGCCGTTTCTGAAGGTTCTCGGAGGCTGTTTTGTCCGGAATATTGCGCCCGAAGAACATCGCGCCCCTGAGTGATACTTGTCATTTGAAAGTGAAGGTCAAACCACGGTGGGGAAGTCGCTGTGGAATCGCTCTGAACAGTGGAAGGAAGTTCCCTCGCTGCTGCGCAAGCAACGGTATTGTGACAGCTTGCTATGACAGCAATCAGTAACAACGGTATTGTATAATGGCTCATTGGTAACCGATGTATTTTTTTAGAACCCACAAACTACTGTTCATGCCCGCAAAATGGAACGATGACAAAAAAAAATGATGGTAGTAGTATTCGGCGCAATATAGCATTTTAATCATTCTTTGCTGATATTCAATTTATCATGACCAAGACTCATTGAAATTTATCGTGATGCTTTATCATCGGAGAATAATGCGGAGAAATGTCCGCAAACGAACACTGAATGGTCGTTTTTGAACAATACATTTGCTGCATTCCGCCTCAAATATCGCATAAAACCTGCTCTTCAGCAAATGGCATAGTTCTTGGGTATGGGGAGAAAACACTTTGTACCGTCGTCAAGGATTATTGCCATGCTCCAAAATTACCTCAAAATCGCTCTCCGAAGCCTTCTTCGGCAAAAAAGCTACTCTGCCATCAATATCATCGGGCTTGCCCTTGGAATGGCGTGTTGCTTGATCATGTTTTTGTTTGTCCGCAATGAACTCAGCTACGATGCGGTCTATACCAATGGTGAGCAGTTGTACCGACTGGCGCCAAAATATTACCGAACTGACCCACAAGGGACGCTTGGCAATGCCAATTCGCCCTTGCCCGCCAGAGCCGCAATGATGCAGGATTTGAAGGGGATTAAGTATGCTACGAGAGTATTTTTTGGTGGCAAATCGCTCGTGAAGCAAGGGGCGAATTTATTTACCGAAGAGCGTATCTTTTTTGCCGATAACGATTATTTTCAAATGTTTCGTTATGATGGCGATTTGCTTATTGGTGACCGCACCAGCGCTTTGAGTGAGCCTTTTTCGATGGTGATAACCGATGAAATGGCACGAAAATATTTCGGTACAGAAACACCGCTTCAAAGCATTCTCGGAAAGACCTTACGTATTGACAATGCCGACGACTATCGTATTACGGGGATTGTCAAAGCACCCCCTCCGAACGTGCATCTTCGTTTCGATGCGCTATTTTCCTTTGCCACGATTGAATCGTCGCTAAAAAAGCAAGGGCAGGATATCAATACGCTTTGGGGCTATTTGCCGTCGTCCTCCACCTATATTCAGCTTGAAAACGGCATCACAGCAGCTTCGGTGCAATCACAATTTCCCGCATTTGTGCAAAAATACTTAGGCAAATTTCAAGAGGAGGTGAATGCTAAAGCGTTATATGAACTTAGGCCCATTCGGGCAATTCATTTAAATCCGAGTGCTGGCGAATTTCAACCGCAATCAAGTATGCAGACGGTTTCAATCTTTGGCGGCGCAGCGCTCTTTATTTTGGCAATCGCCTGTATGAACTTTATGAACCTTGCAACGGCGCGTTCACAGCACCGCGCAAAGGAAGTCGGTGTACGAAAAGTGCTTGGAGCGGGGCGGAAGCAACTTGTTTTGCAATTTCTCGCTGAATCAGTGATGATTAGTTTGTTTGCATTGGTGTTGGCGCTTGTGTTGGTGGAATTAGCGTTGCCATTTTTTAATGCGGTTATTGGTAAAAATTTGAAGGTCGGATATGTTGCAGAAGCCTCACTAGTGCTGGGATTTGTCGCAGTTGCCTTGCTTACAGGAGTCGTTGCAGGAAGTTATCCGGCGTTTATTTTATCGGGCTTTGCGCCGATTGGAATGTTGAAGGGGCGGTTTACGCGGACTTCATCGGGTGCTGCTGTTCGCAAAAGCCTCGTTGTAGTGCAGTTTGCCATTTCGCTTTCGCTCATTGTCGGAACAATCGTTGTTTTCCGCCAACTCGAATTTACCCGCAGCAAAGACCTTGGCTTGCGAACCGAGCAGGTTTTGAAGTTTGCATTGCCACAAGATTCCATCGCCCTAACCCGCAGCAGAAGCCTTATGCAAGCAATGGCAAGCATCCCCGGCGTTCAAAGCATTGGTGCAACCGATAATCTCCCGGGCGAGGAATCCCAATGGAGTACGCTCAAGCCGGAAGGTACGAAAGATAGTGAAAATAAAATTGCCGCATTTTTTACCTGCGAACCCGGTTTTCTGACGACAATGGGCATGGTAATGAAAGAAGGTCGCACGTTCTCCGAAGCGAGTGTTTCCGACCGCGAAGAGGCTTTTATTATCAACGAAGCTGCCGCTGAAGCCTTTGCTGGACAAAGCTCACCGATTGGCAAACGCTTCGTATTTAGTGGGCGTAGAAAAGGTGTGGTAATTGGCGTTGTGAAGAATTTTCATTTTGAATCCTTGCATTCTGCTGTTCGACCAGCGATTTTGATGATGCCGCAGAAGGCAAATGCCGCAAGCTCAGTGGTGTTGCGCATCGGCGGGGCAAATCCGAAAGAAATTATTGGTCAGATGGAGCAAATCTGGAAACAGCAACTTCCCGATTGGGCATTTGAAGCGGCATTTGTTGACCAAACGTTTGCCAAACTCTACACGGCTGAAGAGCGTTTGGGCGGTTTGCTTGGTACATTTGCTGGCTTGGCTATTATCATAGCGTGCCTTGGGTTATTTGGTTTGGCGGCATATTCGGCGGAAATTCGGACAAAGGAAATTGGCATACGCAAGGTGCTGGGCGCATCGGTGGCGAGTATTGTTGTGCTGCTCTCGAAAGATTTCCTGTTCTTAGTTGGTATCGCTATTATTCTGGCAACACCGCTTACATACTGGGCTGCGGGGAAGTGGCTTCAAGATTTTGCTTAC
>JAAFHM010000165.1 GCA_013298375.1 Ignavibacteria bacterium
CTTGATGGTCAGTAGTTACTATTCAACACAAATATACTATTTCTCAGTTTGTAAACACGACCTAAGCGTAGAACGGATTTCCCGGAAAACCTTCCGACAACATACGCACGTTTAACCATTACCGGGAAACCCGTGCGACGGCAGCGTTCACGCACTCCTCAGCCGTCGGACGGGAAGACCTGACCTGAACAGTTACAAAAAAAATAAAGCCGATGCTTCCCACAAGGAAACATCGGCTTTTTCGCCAATCATACTCTTTAAGTTTTGTCAATGTTTGCGCGGCATTCTACCGTCCAACAAGCTCCGCCGTGTCTAAATGCTGCGGAAAACCGATAAACTCTTTCACGACGCTGGCGATACCCTCAGCATCCAAACCTAAGTCGTGCCAAAGTTCTTCCTGCGTACCATGCTCGACAAAAATATCATCAATGCCGTGAATATAAACATCGGTTGTGCGATTATGCTTTGTGCCGACGTACTCCAAGACAGCACTACCGAATCCGCCTTGTTTTTGCCCATCTTCAACGGTGATAATTTTCTCAAAACGGCTGCAAAGGTCGTCCATAAGCGCCGTATCAAGCGGCTTGACAAAACGCGCATTCACGACTTCTGCCGAAATACCTTCTTGCCATAGGAGTTCTGCGGCTTGCAAGGCTTTATGCACCATATTTCCAATAGCAACAATAGCCACATCCCGCCCGGAGCGCACAATTTCGCCCTTTCCAAGTGGTAGTGCCTGCATTTGTCCTATCGGAACACCAATGCTATTGCCACGCGGGTAACGAAGCGAGACAGGACCTTGCTTGTAGTGATAGACCGCCGAATACAGCATATTGCGAAGTTCCTGCTCGTCTTTCGGAGCCATCACAACCATGCCTTGAATACAGCGCAAATACGCCAAATCCAGCACTCCATGATGCGTCGGACCATCTGCCCCCGCCAAACCGCCCCTGTCCAGTGCAAAGACTACGTGCAGATGCTGCAAGGCGCAATCATGCGCAATATGGTCAAAAGCGCGTTGGAGGAACGTCGAATAAATAGCGACCACCGGAACAATACCCTCACACGCCATCCCTGCGGCGGCAGTTACGGCATGACCTTCTGCGATGCCCGTATCAATCACGCGCTCCGGCATTTTGTCGTGGAGCAGGTTTAATCCCGTTCCATCGGGCATAGCGGCAGTGATGCCGACGATATGCGGGTCTTTTTCGCAGAGTTCCACCATTGCTTGCCCAAAAACGTTCTGGTACAAAGGTGGAAGCGGCACATCGGGCTTTTTTGCCAGCGATTTACCCGTAATTTTGTCAATTTTGCCAATCGCGTGAAGGAATTGTTTATCGCCTTCTGCGGGCGCATAGCCCTTGCCTTTTTGCGTCGTGATATGCAGCAGCACCGGTCCTTCGATGTCTTTGACCGATTCTAAAATTTTCACAAGTTGCGGCATATTGTGTCCGTTGATGGGACCAAAATACTTGAATCCAAGCGCCTCGAAGAGCATTCCGGGTGTGAACACCGCCTTGATACCGCCTTCGATTTTATGCACCGCCTGACGAATGCGGTCGCCGAAATCATCCATTCTATCGGTCATATCGGAAATTGAGCCGCGTAATTTCTGAAGCGTCGGCGACGTGAAAACATTCGTAAAATAATTCGAGATAGACCAAACATTCGGTGCAATGGACATATTGTTGTCGTTCAAAATCACTAAGATTTTGCGCTTCTGTACACCGCAATTATTCATGGCTTCATACGCCAGACCGCCTGTCATTGCGCCATCGCCGATGACGGCAACGACGTTATAATCCTCGCCTTTCACATCGCGGGCTGTTGCCATGCCGAGAGCGGCGGAAATGCTCGTAGTAGCGTGTCCGGCACCAAAGGAATCATACTCGCTTTCGGTACGCTTCAAAAATCCTGAAAGACCGCCTTTTTGACGGATGGTATGCAGTTCGTGTTTGCGCCCGGTCAAGATTTTATGCGGGTAGCCTTGGTGTCCGGTGTCAATGACGATTTTGTCTTTGGGCGTATTGAAAACGTAGTGCAGGGCGACAGTGAGTTCCACTGTGCCGAGTCCTGCGCCAAAGTGTCCGCCGACCTTGGTGATGGTGTCCACCATGTATTCGCGGACTTCGTTGGCAACGTCGGTGAGCGCTGCGGGCGGAAGTTTACGCAAATCTGCGGGATAGTTGATGTGGTCGAGATAGTGATAATGAAATGGCTCATGCGCCGCGTGGTTACTTGCGGGATGACCATTGTTCGTGCTTCCGTTTAGGTGAACCCCATTATTAGTGCTTGATTGATTCATGGCAAACGCCCAAAGTGTTGATAAGGAAAGGTGTTGCGGTGGATTAAATAATTGACCGATTATTTCAATGCTTGCTCAATATCTGCAAGCAAATCTTCAATATCTTCGATGCCGACCGACAAGCGGACAAGCCCGTCGGTAACGCCTAAGCGGTCGCGGGTTTCTTTGGGAACGCTACCGTGCGTCATGCTTACGGGATGACAAACCAGCGATTCCACGCCGCCCAGCGACTCAGCGAGAGTAAAGACGCGCACCGAAGAAGCAAATTGTTTTGCTTTGTCCAGCGAACCAAGTTCAATCGAAATCATTGCCCCAAAGCCGCGCATTTGCTTCTTTGCCAGCTCATGTTGCGGATGCGTCGGCAGCCCCGGATAATAGACTTTTTTGATGGCAGGGTGCTTTGCACAAAAATCAGCGATTTGCCGCGCATTTTCCTCATGCTGCTTCATGCGTACTGCCAGCGTTTTGATAGAGCGTAAGCAAAGCCAACATTCAAACGGTCCCGGCACAGCACCGACGGCGTTTTGGAGGAATTTGATTTGATCAGCAATATCCTGACGATTTGTTGCCACAATCCCGCTCACAAGGTCGGAATGCCCACCCAGATACTTCGTTGCTGAATGAATGACAATATCTGCGCCCAAACGAAGCGGCTGTTGGATATACGGGCTTGCAAAGGTATTATCCACAACCATCATTGCTCCGGCTTCTTTCGCAATCGCCGCCACTGCCGCAAGGTCGGTGAGCATCATCATCGGGTTCGTGGGCGATTCGGTGTAAATCATTTTCGTTTTTGGTGTTAACGCCTTGCGCACAGCTTCGGGAGCGGTCATATCAACGTAGGAGAATTCCACACCAAAGCGGCGCAAAATCTTGTCAAAAAGGCGGAATGTGCCGCCGTACATATCTTCGGCAGCAATAACGTGGTCGCCACTGGAAAGCAGTTTCATAATCGTATCAATCGCCGCCAAGCCGCTTGCAAAGGCGAATCCCCATGCTTTTTGGTCGTTTCCGGCTTCGAGTGCGGCGAGATTTTCTTCCCATTTGAAGCGTGTCAAATTGTGCGTCCGCGCATACTCGAACCCCTTGTGCTGCCCGATTCCCTCTTGGGCGTAGGTAGAAGTCTGGTAAAGCGGCACAGTTACTGCGCCGGTAAGCGGATCAGGTTCTTGCCCCGTGTGGATGGCAGTTGTCGCAAAGCCTTTATAGTGCATGATGTTGTCTGGGAGAAATGGAAAAACAAGAGTAAAAGAACAAGAAAGAGCGCAAATTTACGCTTTTTTGAGGAAAGCACGTGAGAAAAAATGAGTGTTTGCGGTGTACGCCGAAAATGCTAGTTTTGCCTTTCGCGCTTGTCCTTGCTTCCATCTGCCTTCAAAACCGCAATGAGCAATATTTCTGCACATATTCTCCCTTCAACACTCCATGAAATTTTGGAGGAACTCTACACGTTGCGGCGTTTTCACGCTTCAGCAGGGCTGCACCGCATCCAATCGCTTTTGGAAGCACTTGGCAACCCGCAAGACCGCTTTCCATCTATCCATATCGCCGGAACAAACGGTAAAGGAACGGTTTCATCGGTCATTGCGTCGGTGCTTACTGAGGCGGGTTTCCGCGTTGGTTTGTACACATCGCCCCATATTTTGCGTTTTAATGAGCGTATCCGTATCGGAGGCGTAGAAATCAGTGATGATGAGCTATTGCGACAAATGCAGCGTTTAATGCCGCTTGTAATGGCGGAAAATGCTACGTTCTTTGAAGCCGCAACAGCACTGGCATTTCGGCATTTTGCCGATAACGACGTGGACGTAGCGGTGATAGAAACAGGCTTGGGCGGGCGTTTGGATGCGACAAATATCCTTTCTCCCCGCAATGTTCTGATAACAGCCATCACGTCCATTGACTACGACCACACGGAATATTTAGGCGACACGCTGCCCGAAATTGCATCCGAAAAAGCAGGTATTATGAAACGTGGAGCGCCCTGCATTGTTGCCGAGCCTCGTCAAATCTTGCGCCCTACTTTTGAAAAGTATGCAGCGCAGGCAGAATCGCCCTTGCATATACTGGATGAGCAGTATGCCGTCAGTATTACGCGGCTTTCGTCGGATTTTTTGATGGAGATTGCGCTTTCGTCGCCGAAACACACCTTGCACGGCGTAGAATCACGGCTTTGTGGGACACATCAAGCGCGAAATATTTTGACGGCATTTGCGGTGCTTGAGCATATTCACACCCAGTTCCCCATCACCCCCGACCAATTCCGAAGCGGCTTGCAGAATATTTCCGTCAATAGCGGCTTGCGCGGACGCATCGAACTTCTTCGCGCCGCGCCGCCAATCGTCATGGACGTAGCACACAACCCTTCCGGTGTGGCAATGCTGATTCAAACCCTCATGAGATGCGGCTACGACGGTGTGCGTTGGAACGTCCTTTTTACGGCGATGCAGGACAAACAAGCGGAAACAATGTTGGCAGCACTCGCGCCCGTCGTGCAGAATTTGTATGTGCCGACGCTTGATTTTGCCCGCGCCCGCGCTGCCAGCGATATTGTACAAACCGCTTTAGGCTTGGGTTTGCCCGCAGAGGCATATCCTTCCGTTGCGGAGGCTTGCCGGGCAATGCTGGCGCGAAATGAGCCGCTTTTGATAGCGGGGTCGTTTCACTTGGCGGAAGAGGCGCTGCATTGGTGGGAAGCGCTGGAAAGCCAAAACAAGAGCCAAAATATTATTCTTCCAACTGCTTAATAATGCCGGAGCGTACCTTTTTCGTGAGGTTAATAAGCACTTCATGTTCCTCTGGGCTAAGTTCATTCATTACCGATTCAACGGCACTGGTGTAGCGTTTGTCGAGTTTATTGACGACGCGCCGCCCTTCGCGTGTCAGTTCGATATGATAACTCCTTCGGTCGCCTTCGACGCTCGTGCGTACAAGCAACCCCTGTTTCTCCAATCTATCAAGCAAGCCGGTAATATTGGATTTATCAACAAGAAGTTTTCGGCTTAGATCGTTTTGTGTCATCGGCTTATTTGCCTCTTTGAGCAAAACGAGAATATTAAATTGTGCTTCGGAAGCAAGTTCAGGCTGAAAAATTTTTGTAGAAATTTTCTTCAGCATGAGCGATGTCCACCAAACGCTCATAAGCGCTTCGTGGGGTTTATCGTTCAGACGAATAGGAAGCTCGACCATGATGGAAATTGGCAAAAATCAAAGGACGCGGGGGATTAGGGTTGTATTGGTGCAAACTTGCGGCGCAGAAGAGCGAAAGCGCTTCTGTGAGTAGATTTGCTGTACGACGGCAATATACGGAAAGTCGTTGAGTTCTCAACAGTGTTTTTGTAAACTATTGTCGAACATCGTAAAGAATTGATTGATACAAAATTTCGTTGGCAATGAACGTTAATTCTCTTTGTTAGAGATTCCGCCTTGCGTAAATTCCCGTGCAATTTCCCACCGACATTTCACGAATTTATCACGCTTCCATGCAAAACAGCACCGAACCGCAATCCGTTTTTCGCGCAGAAGAAGAACTTCTGCACCGTGCAAAATCGCTCAGTTCTTCGCCCACAGAAGACCTTACTTTGCCCGCACTACACGACGAATACCGCATTCTGGCTGACCGCTACGACGTTATGCTCCGCGAAATAACGCAACTGACGCGCATCAGCGATTTTACGCAAACCAAACTCATTCGGCTTCAAAATCAGCTAGAAAAAACACTTGCCGAATCTGAAGACAATTTACACAAAGCCCGTGAGGCAAATTCCCGCAAAACCGAACTTCTCAGTATCGTTTCACACGACCTGAAAAGCCCGCTCGCAACCGTTTTGGCGGCAGTGCAGCTTATTGAAATGGGAGCAATTACTATTGAGGAATTTCCTGAAGCAGGCGCACGAATGCGTGACACCTGCGAACGCATGATAGACCTGATAGAAAGCCTATTGGCGAGTTCAGCAATGGAAATGGGCGAAATTCACGTCAACCGCTCATCCTGCAATGCGAAAAAACTTTTAGACACCATCGTCGAGCAGAACCGCCTCCGCGCCCAAGAAAAAGGGCAGGTATTGGAATTACTGCCCGACGGAGATGATTTTACTCTTGTTGCTGATAAGATACTGGTCGAACAAGTGCTGGAGAATTTTGTGAGCAATGCCCTCAAATATTCAGCACCTGGTTCTACCGTCAAAACCCGCGTCATTGCTCTGCCAGAGAACATTCGTTTTGAGGTGCAAGATGAAGGACCCGGTTTTACCGAAGAGGATAAACAAAAACTCTTTGGCTTTTTCCAGCGTCTCTCGGCACGCCCGACCGGTGGTGAATCCTCGCACGGTGTCGGATTGGCAATTACCAAGCGCGTTGTGGATTTGCATCATGGGCAAATTTGGGTGGAAAGCGAGGTCGGAAAAGGCTCGACTTTTGTTGTGCTGCTTCCACGCAAGGGCGAATTATCGTAGAGAACCGCTTATTGAGATCAGGCAAAAAAAAACGCCCGATGTTTTATCTCAAAGAGATAGAATCATCGGGCGAAGTAGTCAGTGTTTTCGGGATTTGCGCTCTAGTATTATCAGCTTAAAGCCTCAATACATTGTTCACAGTTTAGTTCTTCACAATTTTACGAACGCTTCGTGCCGCTCCATCCTGAATTTCAACCATATACACACCCGTCGGAAACGCCGAAACATCAACGGCATGGCGGTATTGGCTGCCAGAAGTGACGGGAAGTTCCTCACTCAAGACTTCAGCGCCAAGAGCATTAGAAATTCGCACCCGGACTCGTCCGCTTTGCTTTGCAACGGATTCAATATTGATGCGGTCTGCGCTTGGATTTGGTGAAACGGTCATGTTCACCTCCGGCGCATTTGCTGCCGATGTAACACTATTGACGACGTTGATGATAAAGGAATCCTGCGCCGAAAGCCCCGTGCCATCATTCGCCGTTACGGTTATCGTCACCGTAGCCCCCGCCGAAGCGCCGGGCTGCACGGCATAAAACAACGATGGACGACCACCAACACGAGCATCATTCTGACGAGTAACAGCCGAGACGAGTGTGCTATCGGAAGACCGCGCCGTATAGGTCAGCACGTTGTAATTTTGATCGTAAAACACGGTATTGACTTGTCCGTCGCCGCGAAAACCCGGTGTTTCCAATTCAATCAAGTCCGTCGCGCCGCGCTGCATCTGTTTGTCTTGAATAGCATTCGCAATGACCGGACCAACGCGCAATGGGTCGTCCAAAATCACGGTTGCCAGCGTTACGCCGACTTCGTAGTTAAAATCGTTCACCCGCAAAAGCGTCAAGCGAACATAGCGCCGCCCCTGCAAACCTGCGGTGCGCGGCAAAAGAGATTGGTCGCTCCACCGTGCTGTAAAGTTCAGCAAGACTCGTCTTTGACCGGGTTGAATATTTGCCGTATTTGGCAGACTTCGTGAGGCTGCTTGCACGGCGGCAAGTTGCCCGTTTGCATTCGCCATTGTCGGCGAAAGATCGCCTTGCAGCCCGTTAATACCGACAGCAAGCGGCGCGGGAAATGTCGTATTGCTTACCACCGCACCCACCGGAAGCGGCACGGGAAGTTGTATGGTCGTAGGACCGAGATTCGGAAGCGGTCTGAGCGCCGAGTCCAAATATTCCATCGAATACGCCGCAATCAAGAGACCTTCGGTGTCGCCACCAATACGATTGATGGCAACACTACCAGTCTGAAACGCCGTATCGCGCTGAAAAAGGCTGATAGAACGTTCACGCATCAAAAGCGTCGGAACAGTGTCGGCGTTATTGAGCGATGCTGAATTTTTGCCATGCTCATTGATAAAAGGTAATGCTTCGCCCGGCGAAACAATGCTAAATGAAATGCGCGGTTTAGCGGACGTGCCACCACTTTTTTGCGCAAAAGCGGGCTGCATCCATGCACTGGCGGCAAGACCACAAACAGCGATGGCAACAGACCACAACGAGATAAAGCGACGATTTTTCATAACAAACTCACTATTGTAGAGTTAAACAAGAGGGGATTTTTTTTTACTTCTTTGGTGGCTGGTCAAGTGTGTAGTCAAAAACATCCAGGAATTACACGAATTGGCACGAATCAAGAATAATTTTTTGAACAATCATTTGCTCAAATCTCCTCATTCGTGAGGATTCGTGCGATTCGTGGATCATTTTTCGATACCTGACCAGTTACCTTTTCTGAGAACAATTCTACCGTAAGACAACCAAACGCCGATACAAGGTTTGATGCGGCATGGAAACAACAATCGTATAAACGCCTTGCGCCCAATCGCTCGTCTTGATGCGCAATAGGCTATGCCCTTGCAGCACGTCCAGCTCTGTGGAGAAAAGCGTTATGCCAAGCGCGTTGTTCACGCTCACACGTGCTTCACCAGAGCCTTCAACTATTTCCACCGTTGCTTCGTCTGCCGCCGGGTTTGGGAAAATACGACATTCCGTATTTTCATTACGTGGCTCTGTGGCAACACTTGTCATTCCGCCGACAGTTCCACGAAGAAGAATTTGCCGTACAATCGGTGCAAGGCTGAGACTGCGCGGCGTTTGCAGGGGCGACCATCGGAAAATTACGCCTGTTTGCGGAAAATTCGTAAAGGAAAGTTCGCACGCATCCTCAGGGGAGGTACTTTCGGCGGAATTTGACCATGGAGCGCGAATATCGTCCGACACGCGGCGGCTGTGAATATCGCTACTTGAAGCGCCGCGCAAACCCACATCAACGCTCACTGTGCCGCGTGTCGCGGGAACGCTACACGTTCCATACTGCATTTCCACACGCTGCGTCGTTTCGTACAAACGCAGTTGCGCATTCAATCGCACATCGGGTGCGGCTTTCAGTGTGGCATTGCGCCATTGTACCGTCAAAATGCGATTCGGAGCCGTGCCGTCAGTTTTGACCCGAATATCGCTGGTTATTGTGTTTGTCGTCGGCATCACAATATCTGCGCCAAGAATGGCAATATAGCCTTTTGCGCCGACAAATGTATGCAATGGTCGCGTAATAATGCTTCCTTGCTGGACAAGCGAACCAGCAGGAGCAAATGCTACAAAGCCGTTAGAACTCACCGTCAGACTTTGATACATTTCGCCGCCGAAGCGAAACGGAAAGCCGATACTGACGGAGGATTGCGCGTCATCCACAATGCCCGTCGTCGCAAAAAGCGGCGTACCATCAGAAAATTCGTTGTAAGGCGCTTGAATACTGGAAAATTCGTAACCGCCCGCTACTGCTTCAAGCATCGGAGCGCTTGACGGTTGCGCTGTCAGCGTCAGCGTTGCTGTGCGAATTCCTGTGCTGCCCATTTGCGGCGAAAACCGCACTGGTACGGCGCTTGACGAC
>JAAFHM010000242.1 GCA_013298375.1 Ignavibacteria bacterium
TACACGTCGGGTTCTGATTTGATAAGCCAATACTTCATACGCTGCTAAAAAAAAGAAAATAATCGGAAACTAATCTTGCTTGAATAATGCTGATTTTACGCCATCTCCAGCCATTGAAGCGTGATGTCATCAAGAGTCGTTAAAAGTTCCGCGAGTTCGTCGCTGCGCTCTTTCAGCAATTTGTAGTCGCTTTCTCCACTGGAAAGAATTGCCTCTAATTCAGCTTTTCGCTGCTCAAGGGCGTGGATACGCTTTTCAAGGGATTCTCGTTCTTTGGTGAGTTGATATTTATTTTTGCGAGTGGCTTCATTTGCTGGCTTTGGGGCTTGTTCGCTGGGTTTTGCGGCTTCGCGGAGTGCTTCTTCGCGGGCATTGTCGTTTCGTATTTCCTTTTTCTCTAAGTAATCAGAATAATTGCCGGGATACTGCTTAATATGTACCAACCCTTCCTCATTCGGTTCAAAGGAGTAGATAAATTCAACGGTTCGGTCAAGAAAAGCCCGGTCGTGCGAGACAATGATGAGCGCTCCATGAAAAAACTGCAAATAGTCCTCCAGAGCGCCTAGCGTCTGAATATCGAAATCATTCGTGGGTTCGTCCAGAATAAGAATATTCGGGTTATTCATCAAAACGCGGAGCAGTCCCAAACGCCGCCTTTCGCCACCGGAGAGTTTGCTTACGAGCGCTCCGTACTGATTGGGAGCGAAGTTAAAACGCTGAAGCATATCTTTTGCTGTCAAAAAGCGGTCGCGTCCTATGCCCGTGTCAATGTATTCCGCCACTTCGCGCACTGCCGCCATCACCGAGAGCGTTGGCGTAATATCGCTACTTTCTTGACGAAAGTAGCCGATACGCGCTGTTGCGCCGATTTTCACGGTTCCGGCGTGTGGCTCAATTTCCCCAACAAGCGTGTTAAGTAGGGTTGATTTCCCGGAGCCATTGGGTCCGATAATGCCGATTCTATCGCCCTTGGTGGCTTTGTAGGTGAAGTTGTGAAAGAGTGTCTGGTTGCCAATTTTTTGCGTAATATTTTCCGCATCAATGAGCTGGCTTCCAGCAAATTGGTTTCCAACCTCAATTTTAATTTGCTTGAGTTCGGTGGCTTCGCGCAAGCGGGCTTGGTCTTCTTGGAGATTTTTCACCCAATCAACGCGGCTTTTTTGCTTCTTGCGTTGCGCCCGTGCGCCCGCTTTGAGCCACGCGAGTTCGGTGCGAAGGCGATTTTTCTGGTGGTCAGCGGTGGCTTCTTCGTTGGCGGTAATCATAGACTTGCGCTCGACATAGTTTTCGTAATTGCCGGGAAACGAGATGAGTTTTCCTCTATCAAGTTCAACGATGCGCGTCGTGACAGCATCCAAAAAATAGCGGTCGTGAGTGATAAGCAAAATAGCTCGCGGAGAAGCAGTAAGACGGTCTTGAAGCCATTGCACCGAATCGGCATCAAGATGATTCGTCGGCTCGTCCAAAATGAGTAAATCCACATCGGACATCAGGGTTTTTGCCAGAGCTACACGTTTTTTCAGCCCGCCAGAGAGATTCGTGATGCGCTCGGTAAAGCGCGTTACGCCAAGTTTTTGCAGCATTGCTTTTGCTTCATTTTCCAAGAGCCATCCTCCGTCGTCGTCAATAGCGCGGCTTACCTCATGGAGTTCGGCTTGTACTTCGGCGTGGCTATGTTCAACGCCATCATTTTCCATAATCGCACATAATTCGGCGTGGCGGTGCAACAAATGGAACGTTTTCGGACGTGCCTTCATCACGGCATCCAGTACAAAGTCATCATCGTTTAAGGCTGGAACTTGGCTTAAATACTCAAATGTTGCTTCTTTATTGAATGCCACCGTCCCGTCGTCCGGCTCCTCGCTTCCAGCAATAATGCGCATCAGCGTTGTTTTACCAACACCGTTAGAACCGATGATACCAACGTGTTCACCGGATTCCATACCGAAGGAAACCCCAATAAGGAGCGGAATGTCATTGTAGGATTTACTGATGGTGGTGGCGGAAAAAATGGTCATAATGCAGATGTGGGGTAAAAAAAACGTGATGAAAAGCCGTGTTTATGCGCAGCTATGCTCACGACATCTTTGATAGCGATTGAAGAAGCAACTACAAAAATGCAAAATCCCCATCAATGCGCCATACTCCGAATATTCTTCTGCTACTTTTGTTGTGTTTTTTTGCGGTGTTAGCACTTTATGAACAATTATTCACCAAGATTTTTTTTTGGATATATTAAACCTTTATTATCTTGGGCATATCCAATAGGACAATATCACTCACCTTGTAGTGATTACTTTTTTTATTACCCTTTTATTTGGAGTAACGATTATGCGTAAGTTTGGTCTTGTATTGCTTGCTGCATTCGCATTTGCTAGCATCTCTCCTGTTTTTGCTCAAGACAAAAAAGAAGAGAAAAAAGAAGAGATGAAGAAAGAAAAGAAAGAGAAAAAAGAAAAGAAAGAAAAGAAAGAGAAAAAAGAAGAAGCAAAATAATGCGCTTGGGGTGTTCAATCACCGAATGCAGACAAAAAAGCCGGAACTGTTTACAGTCCGGCTTTTTTTATGCTTCTATCAAATAGCCAGACTAGTGATATAATCGCCGTGCTGATAAATTTTCAGGAAAATGCAGAGAAATGTGAGAATCTTCGTTGATTTTCGTATCTTACGCATCCTCACTAAATCGCAATCGCCCATGTTGAGGTGATTGTGGCACAATTTTGCGGTAGAAAGAATGTATGGTAGAAACACACCAAAATATTTCCCCTGCTCTTCATCAGCAGCATAGCCCAGAGGCAATCGAAACGCCTTCGGCAATAGCTGTGAGCGCCTCTGATACGGAATTAGCTACTCCCGAAGTAGAAACTCAGCCGTATCTTCTTATCGTGGACGACGTACCAGTAAACTTGCAAGCTCTTGAAAGTATCCTGCAAACACGCGGCTTTCGCGTGATGAAAGCAACTAATGGCGAACAGGCTCTCGAAATCGTTGCACAAGAAAAACCAGATTTGATTCTGCTTGACGTTATGATGCCGAAAATGAATGGCTATGAGGTCTGCCAACATCTTAAAGAAAACCCCGCAACGTCAAAAATTCCCGTCATATTTCTCACCGGACGGAATGACTCGTATTCGGTCATCAAAGGCTTCGCCTCCGGAGCGCTGGACTATGTTGTTAAGCCATTTCATGCGCCTGAACTGCTCGCACGCATCAATACCCATCTCGAACTCAAGCGTTCACGCGACACCATTTTGCGCTATAACGACCTTCTGGACGCAGAAAAACGCCGTGCCGAACAGCTTTTGCTGAATATTCTTCCGGCTTCCATTGCTGAACGCTTGCAAAATGGTGAGCGGCAGATTGCCGATAAAGTTGATGATGCCACCGTGATATTTGCTGATGTGACGAACTTTACGCCGCTTTCCGAAAGTTATTCGGCAGAAGAGATTGTCAGCCTTTTGAACTCTCTTTTTTCTGCTTTTGATGAACTTGCTGACCGCTTTGGTGTAGAAAAAATTAAAACAATGGGCGATAGCTATATGGCTGCCGCCGGCATTCCGATTGAACGCGCCGACCATGCAGAAGCTGCCGTGAATATGGCACTTTCGATGATGACCGTGTTGGCAGAAGTAAATGCGTCTTCCGGCAATAATCTCAATATCCGTATCGGGCTTCATTGTGGTCCGGTTGTCGCTGGCGTTATCGGCGTGAAGAAGTTTATCTACGACCTTTGGGGCGATACCGTCAACACGGCATCACGGATGGAATCACATGGCGAGGCAGGACGGATACACGTTTCTGAGGCGGTTTATCACAAACTTCACGATAAATTCCGCTTCCAAGAGCGCGGCAATATTGAAATCAAAGGCAAAGGTCTGATGAAAACATACTTCGTCTTGGGTCAGATTTCATAATCAATTCAAGTAGTCACTACATTTTCTTCAGATTTTACTATATTCATTTCGGTCAAGGAGTTGTTGCATGAAGATTGTCAAACCGAATGGCAAGCTGGAACTTCAGAATGATGGTACGCTCGAAGTTTTTTTCATTGGCACTGGTTCTGCCTTTGCGCAAGAGCATTATCATACCAACTTTCTCATTATTAAGGGCAACGACCATATTCTTGTGGATTTCGGCGCAACCGGTCCCATCGCCTTTCCGACAACCACCGGTCGCCCGGTGACCGATGTCGAGACACTATTCATTACCCACAGCCATTTTGACCACGTTGGCGGTGTCGAATATCTGGCATTGCTCAATCGCTACGTTGGGATGACAGCGCTAGAGCGCCCCAAAATGAAAATGATTATCAATGAGCAGTACCAGCGTATTTTGTGGGAAATGACGCTTCGGGGCGGTATGGAATGGAATGAAGTCAACCGCGAGGGTGAGCGATTAACCTTTACGGACTTTTTTGAAATTGTCCGACCAACTCTGAAAATTTCCGTGCCGCGTGAAGTCTGGGAAGTCCAGTACGGGGCTATCAAACTCGAAATTTTTCGCACCAATCATCTTCCGGCACAACCATTTCCTTGGCAGCAATCATTTGTCACTTATGGTGTCTTTATTGATGACCGCGTATTTATCTCTGGCGACACGGTGTTTGACAAAGAACTGATTGGAATGTACAGCGACAAAGCCGAATATATGTTCCATGACTGCTCATTTATGCCCAATCCCGTTCATGCTTCGCTCCCAGAACTGCGCACTTTGCCAGACGAAATCAAGAAAAAAATGCTGCTTGTTCATTATCCCGACAAAGCTGAACAGCATGATTTCTCTGGGTTCGCGGGATTGACAGAGCAGGGGCATCGGTATATTTTCGATTAATTATTTCCGACCGAATAAAGTCAACACCGCACACAACCTTGTATTCACCGTGCGCTCCCAATTTTTTTGACGTTGTATTTAATTTTGACTGTGTATGAATCCCGAAACTCTGGGTTACACTATCACCGAACATGATGTTGAGCGTATGTTTGCAAGTATTACCTCCAACCTTAGCAGAAGCGCGTTTACATCGCCCGACGAGCATAATCTTCTCCCTCATACGGAGTTTGCCCATCAGGTGCATCTTTGTACGATGAATGATGCTCTTGAGTTCGACCAAAGCACTCGTATTGCCGATGCCAACGCTCAGGAATCACTCGCTGCATTGTACAAAGAATTTTGGGGAGCATCTGTTTTTCACTGGAAGACCGCATCACTGCTTTCTGCCACCTCTCCCAAAGCCACAGCAGATGAACTTGCCGAAGCACACTGGAACTCCGTTTTAGCAGATATTGCTTCGACAGGGGTTATTTTGCGGAACACACCTGCTTTTGCTGTTCTCAAAGACTTAGAAGACAAATCTGACCGCGCCCGCCAAATCAGCCATTACAAGCATTGCCTCACGTTTCCTACGGTCGAAGCGTATTCCGAAAGCCTTGCCAGACGCGATTTGAACACGCTGGAGCGCATGATTTTGACCTACGGCGAAGCCTGTTGCTATGCCTCGCGCAAAGACGAGGAACGATTCGAGCATTCGGTAATGAAATTCGTGAATTTGTGCAGTCTTGAGCTTCCCGCCATGTCTGCGCCCGCTTATCAGCTCTTGGTCTTGCTGCGGCAATTTGGTAAATCGCAATCGGAGGCAACTCAAAAATTGAGGCTATATCTTCAGAACCTCCGCACCCAACATTCTTCGCCTTTTGTACGCCTTTACACCGAAATTCTCCATCAAGAAGATACGCTTAATTCGGAGTATTGGGCTGGCAGTGTCAATCAAAAAATCATTTGGACATTTCGCGCCTTGCAAACGCTCGAACTCGCCATTTCACTCGGCGTTCCGCCGTCGTGGTATAGCTATCTTCAGTACACCATTGCTCAACGGAGTTCCAATTCCGGCATTTACGATATTGCTCGTGACATGATTCAAGGGCTGGAAAATGCACAATCGCTCTATGCCCTCGTTGCACGTGGATACTATTGGGCGGAACAGGACAGGCACGACAAAGCAGCAACGGTGTATCAAGAACTCATTGAACTTATTGAGCAGGATCATTCCAGCGCCGCAAGAAGCACATTTGAGCGCGTTCCCGCTATTAAGCAACAGGATGTTGCCTTTTGCTACTACTACGCGGCGCAGGCGCTTTTCAGTGTTCGCAGCGATGAAGAACACGTTGGGTTATGTGCGAACTACATTGAGAAATTCTTTCTCTGGTCGGAATATTTATCTTTTTCGGCACGACGGGTTTTGCAGAAAATATGCCGTGCTATGCAAAGCGAACTCATCCACGATTTGCCGCAAGCCGTTGAGCATTATGAAGAGTATGTCGGGCTTTTGACGGAAGATGATTATATCGGCAAAATCAAGACTCTTTCACACTTGGCACAGCTTTACGCTGAATATTTACAGAATTTCACCAAAGCCGACGAACACCTGAACGCGCTCAAGCACCTTTTGCCGCAAATCCAGCAAAATTCCGTCCAGAATCTGGACATCAACGCTACCGATGAAGCGCTTATTGCCGACCACACCACACTCATCCAACTTTGGCTCACCAAATACTCGCTCAAAGCAACGCAGAAAATCATGTCGTCGTTGGATTCTGTCACAAGCCAACTTGGGTCGGCATTTCAGCTCTTGGAAAGCCAGAATGAGCGCCTACTTTCGGCAAATCAAAATTTGGTGGAACTCAATAGCGAAAAAAATGAGTTTTTGGGCATTGTTGCGCATGATTTGAAAAATCCTCTTGCCAGTATTTTGCTGGGAATTGAAATGCTCCAACGCTATCAAGACCGCATGACACCAGAGCAGCAAACGAAAAAGTTTGTTGATATGATTTCCACCAGCAAGAGAATGCAAGCCATTATCACTAATTTGCTGGATGTGAATGCGATTGACACGGGCAAAGTTACGCTCTCGCCCACGCAGTTTAATTTTTCGGACGCGGTTCATGCCGTCTCGGATGATTACAACGAGCGGGCAAAAGAGAAAGGAATTACGCTGAATTTCGAGACCGAAACCGATGAAGTTCTTGCTTTTGCCGATAATAATGCCACCGTACAAATTCTCGACAATCTTGTTTCTAATGCTGTCAAATACTCACCATTTGACAAAAATGTCTGGGTTGTCGTCCGAAAAATGAATGGCAAAGCACAATGTCTCGTCAAAGACGAAGGTCCCGGTATATCGGCAGAAGATAAAAAGAAACTTTTTGGCAAATACGCCC
>JAAFHM010000557.1 GCA_013298375.1 Ignavibacteria bacterium
CTGCCAAGCATTTGCGTTGGAGGATTGTAGTAAAGATATTCTGCGTGTCCGTTATGTGCCAAACCTTGTTCGGCAAGCGCTTTGAACAAGCGGTCTTTGAGGCGATTCATTTCGGATAAACTCGGAAAACCGCCGACTCCGATGGAAGCGGTGTATTGTGCTTCGGTCGTGGTAAAGGCGATAAACTGTGAGCGAGGCTGCGGCTTTGTGGTCATATCAAAATCACGCGGCATGGTGAATGCCATTGTGCCGGAGAGTCCTTGGGCGTTGGAATCCATATCCATCACCACCGGAGCCGTCATGGCAATATGAGCATTTGCCTCGTTGTTGCCGAAAATGTATCCGCCAAGTTCGCGGAAACCGCGATTGCGAATAAAGTCGTAATCACCCTCTTTGCTTGCCACGCTAACATTGGCGCGGTGCGCTGGTGGATAAAAGCGAATCTCTATTTCACCGCGTTGATCAATAACGCGGTATTCCTGTTGTTGGGTTGTGTTTGCCATAATGGTCATATATGCTTGCCAGCCCACGAGAGCTAGTGCGGTGATGGTAAGAAAAATCATGAGTTTTCCTCGTCGTAATAGTGGCATTTTCCGTTGCTTATGCAATACTTTTTGATGATAAACGTTTTTATTTGTACGTTATTGTACAAAAAAAACATTATTTTTGTTCAATCACGAATTACAATAGCAAATATATTCAATTTTGAACAACAATTCCAAGAAAAATAGTTCAATATTGAATTATTTTTTACCCTCTACCATCATACAACCATGAAATACGAGCAGCTTTTTCACCTCATGTCCTATTGGCAAGAATTTGAGGAATCCGAGCGGAGCCAAGATATGAAGCGCTTTGCCGTCTGGTTGAGCCGCCGCACAAGCCATCAAGCAGAATTAGAAGAGAAACCACAGGTGGTGCATTCAGCCGAAGAACTGAAGCCAGCACGAGAACGATTATTGCGAAATTTATCACGAGCCGATGAAGACAGGGATGGTGGGGCAATTACGTTTCCAAACGAAGAAACTCGTGACGAAGTAATGCATTATTATCGCCATCTACCCCTGAACTCCCGTATTTCTGCACTGTTAACGCGGATGAACCGTTTTGCTGCTTTTTATACGAAAAAGGCATTTCACGGTTTGGACATCACCAATGCACAAGAATTTGGCATTTTAGCGTGCGTGCAGGGCTTGGGAACGCCTACCAAAACAGAGGTTGCGCACTTTAATCTCCTCGAAAAAACGACGGGAACAGAAATGATGAAGCGCTTGCTCAAACTCGGTTTTCTCGAAGAATTTGATGATGAGCATGATAAACGCTCCAAGCGTGTCCGCATCACGCCGGAGGGACTCGGTGTGATGGAAACAGCCGTGCAGCAACTCTGGGAACTTAGCGAGATTGTGGTAGGAAATCTTTCCGACGAGCAGAAACATAGTCTGGTTTCGATGCTAGAAGAGCTTAATGATTTTCACAGCAATATTTATTTTAATGATACTGCGTTACCACTAGGTGAAATTATCACCAAAAATGTCCTAAAACTATCGTAATTCGTGCATGACAGCGTATCATCTATATTCACACTTTTGCCTATTAGACATTATACAGAATAAGCAACAGTCGCATTTTTGTGATGCTTCGACAAACTCAGCATGAGGTTTTATGCGGTCTTCACCCTGAACTTGTCGAAGGGTTTGCTAATCTGTATAATAACGATTGGTGCTAGTGAAAATCAGAGGCGAAATGGTACAAGAGAAAGCGGCACAAAGCCGTTTTCATCAGGCGTGATGCCCTGCCAGAGCATACAGATGTTAAAAGCAGCCATCGTATAAGCGAGGCGCATGACAAGACGATTCCAAGAACGGTGCGCCACATTCTTCAAGGAACACACATTGTCAAGCAAGCTAAAAACCGTTTCGACGACCATGCGAACATTCCATGTTCCACGCTTGCACGGCTTGATGTTCGAGCAATTATCGGTCTGCTTCCAAAAATGACTGTCGGTCATAACAATCATGATTTCCTCGTATTGTTTGACCAAAGAATCTTGAAAAACGTTGTCGGGCGTATTGGCGGTTTCAATGTCCCAATCACAGACCAACCCAAATTTGTTGAGAACCACCGCCAGTTTTCCCCCGACAATCCATCGGTGATTGGATATGCCTTTGCGTCCGATTTGCTTCGGTGAACGCCCTTCGCGCATCGGATGGATCAATTCGATGCCGTAAGAATCGGCAACGCCGAATATCGTTGGCGGGGCCATAAAATTGGCACATCGTCCACAATAGCGTTCAAGAATGCGAAAAAGACGTGTTCTCTCTGGTAGGCGAGGAAACAGGTGGCGGTAATCGCGCTCCAACCATTGATAAAACGCCCGTTCGCCAATGCCTTTAAGGGCAAAAAGAACACCGAGCGTTTGTAGCTCACTTGGATAGAGCGAGCCTTGTGCATGGCGTTCATACGCAGCGCCCATGCTCTCGTCAATCATACAAAATAAAGCGATGATAAAATCTTCGCTCGCTAATAACGTTATTTCTTCAACGGTCATTTGAGGTGTCATAGCAACAAAAGTAAAATGTGTGGTAACATCTATTTTTGTTCTATGACGCTCTATGACCATTTTTCTTACTAACGATTGGTGCTAGTGAAATATCATATGTTTGTTAATCTGTAACTGATTGTAAGGATTACAGCTATCATTTTGGCATATCTGGAATTTCAAGAAGAATTAAGTACCCGAATCGCTAAATTTGACCTTTTCGGGAGTGGTGTCCATTTCCTAGTGAGAAGTGAGTTTAGGTAATTCAACGGCTTACGAAGAAAATGCTAAAAATATCACTAGCACCAACCGTTACTAGCACCAATCGTTAATAGACATTATCTAAGTTAGCCCGAAGCATATTGCTGTTTTCGTCGTTGGTTCTTGAAATTATATAATCCTGTGCAGATTTCCATGACCGCATCCCGTACTTGATATGAGCGTAAACGAATTACATCTTTGATGATACGAAAAGTCTTAACACCGCCAATGCTATGCTCAATGGTTATGCGTTCTTGAGAAATACGCCGATTGACCTTTTTCTGGTCGGCGCTCAAGTCTTTGCCTTTGGGTTTCTTGGTTGGTTGCACTGTTTCAACCTCAGCGATGGCGAATCCTTGGAAACCCGTATCTTGAAGCATTCGTGTCTCAGGCGGCAGAGAAAACTCAACCTCATCGGCGCAGCGTTTATCGTGAAGGCTGCCATCAAAGGTTCGGCTGAGAAATTGAATGTGCTTCTCTGCATCATTGATGACGAGATTCTTCACGGTGTGTCTTTTTTTTACCGCTATACTGCTTCTTTTGTTTCGTCCTATTCTGCGGACGCTCAATTGGGCGCTCGGTTCCATCAAGACACAGCGATTGACGCTTCTCTCGACTCATGCTCTCTCAGCGTTCCAAAA
>JAAFHM010000126.1 GCA_013298375.1 Ignavibacteria bacterium
GTGCGTGACGAACATAATTTCTCGAAAACTTTTGTGTTCTTGAAAGAGCGCCGAAAAGGCTTCGTAACGCGCACTAGGAGTAATGCGATTATCTTGGTAACGTTCTCCCGTATAGCCTAGTTCCTCGGCAAGAACATCTGCCGTCTGGACAGCGCGTTTGTAAGGGCTGGAGATGATCAAGTGCGGTTTCACGCCCATTTCCCGAAGGCGCTTCCCTATGCCGTGCATTTTTTCAATGCCTTCTTGCGTCAAAGCCCGCTCAGAATCAGGGCGTAGTAAATTTGTGTCCTCGGCGATGCCGTGCCGTACCAGATAGATGGTGTTCATTATGGCAAATGATCGTTACGATAAAAAATTATGTGAATGGCGGACAATGCTGTGAAATTAGTGCAAAGCTGAGTATCTTGCATTACGACGGATGCTGGCAATGGAGAACCCATGATTGTCATTGCATCAACAACAGTCCGTTAATATCCACTCACTTGCATTGTTGCTTGTTCATAAAATGTGAATGTTTGCGATTCGCAATTTACGGAATTTTTTTGTATTTCGGCATAACTCACCACGCATTTTTTTCTTTTTCACCTTTTTCTGCTCTATGCTCATCGTTGAAAATATCCATAAAACCTACAAAGGCGGTCTTAAAGCTGTTGATGGGATTTCCTTCTCCGTCAATCCCGGTGCAGTCTTGGGCATTTTAGGTCCCAATGGTGCCGGCAAAACGACCACAATCCGCATGATTTTGAATATTCTCAAGCCCGATGTTGGCACTATCACGTTCCGGGGCAATGCCGTGAGCGAAGATACGAAAAAAGCAATCGGTTATCTGCCCGAAGAGCGCGGTTTGTACAAAAAAAGCACCATCGGCGATACACTGGCGTATTTTGCGACGCTCAAAGGCTCATCGGCAAATCCCAAGGCGCTTGTTGCTGAGTGGCTTGCGCGATTTGATTTGCAGGGTATGGAAAAACGTAAAATTGAGGAACTTTCCAAAGGGAATCAACAAAAAGTGCAGTTTATTGCTGCCGTACTGCACGATCCGGATTTGCTCATTTTAGATGAGCCGTTTTCTGGTTTAGACCCCGTGAATCAACTCAAGTTCAAAGATGTCGTCATGGATCTGCGCAATCGCGGGAAAGCTATTATTTTTTGTACTCACCAGCTTGAATCCGCCGAAAAAATTTGTGATGAAATTATCCTCTACAACAAAGGCAAAGCCGTCGTGCAAGGCGCAGTGGAAGCCGTGAAGCAGCGTTTTGGCTCCAATACGGTTTTGATTGAATTTGAGGGCGATGCGCAATTTCTTTCTTCGCTCGGCGGTGTGGCAAAAGCAGAAATTTTTGCCAATTATGCCGAGATAGACCTAGAGCCGTCGGTCACGATAAATGACCTCATACCTCACCTGATTCCCCGACTCGCTCTGAACAAGATTGAGCGCGTCCAGCCTTCGCTCCTCAGCATTTTTATTGATATTGTCGGCAAAGGCAATGTTCCAGATGATTTAATTTCGGGAAAATCACCAATGTAATTTGCGGTGTTTAGCCGTTACAACGCGAAACACTCAACTCATGACCAAGTAACCAACTAACCAAGAATTGTTCTATGAAAACTCAGATTGTCTGCGCCCTTGCGCTGGTTTTTCTGCAAAGCGCCCTTTTCGCTCAAGAGTCTCCCGAAAAAGCCATTCGTGCCGTTTTGGACGCACAAGTTCAAGCATGGAACGCCGGAAATATCGAAGAATTTATGCAGGGCTATTGGAATACGGATTCGTTGCGTTTTGCCTCTGGCGGAAGCATTCGGCGTGGCTGGAAAACGACGTTAGAGCGCTATAAAAAAAGCTACCCCGACAAAGCCGCTATGGGAAAACTCACGTTTGCCAATCTCGAAATTAGTCTGCTTTCAAGCGATGCGGCGCTTGTTTTTGGCAAATGGGAACTCACCCGCCAGCAGGACAAAACGCCACAAGACCGACCACAAGGGCTTTTCACGCTCACCTTCCGCAAAATGCCTCAAGGCTGGAAAATTATTCATGACCATACATCGTCGGGGAATTAGCCCCCGCGTACTTTTTACTTCTCAACATTTTTACAATGATATTCGGTTCAACCGACCTTGCAAAGCGCATCGAAACGGCGCAAGCACAAAATCAAATGGATTATGCTAAAGCATACCAGCAACTCTTATCCGATTCCACCACAACTGCGCTACGACTTGGAAGCGCCGCAGCGCTCTATGCCGGAGTGGAATCCCCTCTCACACAATCGTTTGGCTTAGGAATCGACGGCGAAGTGGAAGAACAGCACATCGAAACGCTGGAAGAATTTTTCTTTTCACGCGGCGCAGCTACTCATGTTGAGGTTGCCAACCTCGCCGATATGAGTTTGACAACACTGCTTGGCAGGCGCGGCTACGCGGTATGCGAATATTCACACGTCTTAGGGTTTGATTTGCAACAACTCGGCGCTTCCCCCGCTCCGGCGCTTCGCCCGTATCGTCTGGAAGCAACGGAATTGGAGGCTGCGGCAGAGGCGATTGCGGCTGGCTTTATGGAACAAAACATTGGCGAAGGCGAAATTCCGCAAAGTATTCGTGAGATGTTCGTTGTTTCGATACAAACTGCGGGCAGTTCTGCCTTTGCTGTGACGATTGACGGCGAAATCGCGGGCGCAGGTGGAATTACGATTCTGGACGGCGTGGCGATGCTTTCTGGTGCAGCCACGCAGCCAAAATTTCGTGGGCGCGGTGTCCAACAAGCCTTAATCCAAGCGCGATTGCAATTTGCACACGATGAAGGGTGCGTCATTGCACAGGTTTCAACAGCACCCGGCACTGTTTCGCAAAAAAATATGCACAATATGCAGTTCGGTATTTTGTATGCACGAACAAAGTTTGTTAAAATGCCGCCGATGGCAGTGATCTAAACAAGATTATGCATGGAAGCCGCCATAGGGCATGGTTCGTGGGGCGTTGGGGTGTGCGTAAGGAAAGGAAGTGTCTCCCCGTCGGGCGCTTTTCTCAAGTGTCCAGTGGGTGTGCGTCTGACGCAAAGAGAGATGTTCCGCCCAAGCGAGAAATTGCGTACTTCACGGCTTTTCGCTTGGTGCGAGGCTACTTTTCATACCCTCAAGTTCATCAGCAATGGAAGCAGCATTATAGATTTTCCGCAACGACTCAATCACAAATGCCGGATGCACACACAGTGTCCGCCCTGCTTCTTCATTATAGACAAAGCGCCCCGTCAGGCTTTCGATATTGCCATCAAAGACCAAACCGATAAATTCAAGATTTTTGTTCGTGAGCGGCGAACCAGAGTTCCCACCCGTAATATCACACGTTGTCACAAAGTTCACGGGTGTGGAAAGTGCCATTTTATCCCGTGTCGTGCCTTCTTTCTGCGCGGCAAAGCGTCCTGGCAATCGGAAATCATTCGCCACATCGCTCGCCGCAAAGCCCGCAGCGCGGTCGAATAAGCCGAAAAGCGTTGTGTGCATCGGCGCAAGCGTGCCGTTCATGCCGTAGCCCTTGACCGTCCCAACGCTGAGGCGAAGCGAAAAATTTGCATCGGGATACGCATTTTTACCATAGACCGCAAACCGCGCCAATGCTATCTTTTCGAGCGCAGAAGCAAGAGGTGCTTGGATGTTGTTTCGTTGATACTCCTCGCGTTCGAGCCAGAGGGGGACAAGTTTGCGCATAAACACAATCATCGGGTCGTCCGAGCGCTCAATCGCCTTGCGTCCGCCTTGCAGAAGCGCTTTGCGAAAAGCGAGGTCGCCCAGCCGCGTACCACGCACGGCATCACGCGCCACATCTGCCGGAGTGCGTAAAATACTGCCCTCACCAAGCATCATCCGCACAAAGGGATCGCCAGCGCTGAGTTCGGACAGCAAAAACTCTAATTCCCCCGCAAGCCGTATTTCTTCGTAGTCCAACGTGATTTCGGCGGTACTGAGCGCTTGTGCGCGGAGTTCCGCAAGCAATTCCGCGCTCATGGACGATTCCACACCTACTATGGGCTGTTTCTCTGAAGGTGATTTTTCAAGAGGTGGTTTTTCCGGTGATGATTTTTCGGCAAATTTTCTTTCTTCGGTCTGCCCCGAAGCCGTCGCGCCAGTTGCGGCTTGATTGTTTTTTTCCAGAGCATACCGAATAATGCTCAGAGCAATGTCCGCAAGCGGCGTGGAGAAAGTCGAGGTATATTCTTTGAAAATAACGGCTTGCTTTTGCACAACGCGGGCAATTGTTTCCCATGCATCACCATAAAGTTTGCGCAAGTCTTTCTCAGCATCAATTTTTTGGCGAAGCTCCTGCTCACTTTGACGACACTTTGCTTCGATGGTATTGTCCATCAACCCCTTGTATTCGCCGATAAACGATTTTTTGATATTTTCATCGTTCAAAATATCTTCCAACGCACGCCGTGACTCGGTTTCGCCACGCTCTGCATAGCGGCGGGCAGTCGCCAGCATAGCGTTGATGCGGCGCAGCATGAAAGGGTAAAAAACATCACGATTAAAAACGAATTGCGCGTAAGTATTAAGACGATTTGTCGCGCCCGGATAGCCGGAAACAAAGACGGGTTCATTGGCAGAGTAGCCTTTGGTTTTCCATTTGAGGTAGCAAGGGCTTTGAATGGGCTTCCCATGCTCATAGACCCGCACGAGCGCAAAATCAAGCGCATAGCGCGGGTAAGTAAAATTATCAAAATCGCCACCAAAATTTGCCGCTTGCAATTCCGGTACCGCCACCAAACGCACGTCGGTATAACGTTTATACCGATAAAGCCAGTATTCGCCGCCGGAGTAGAGCGTCACAACCTCGGCGCGAATATTCGTGCGCCCTCCGGATGAAGCCTCCGTTTCGATGCGGCTAATTTCGGTTTGTCGTGCTTTGTAGCGCTCTGCATCGGTCATACTTTTCTCACCTATTTTTGCCATGCGCAGCGTGATATTTTCCATTTCCACTAGCACATTCAATTCGCTATTCGGGCATTTAATTTCTTGCGCCGGAGATGCAGCCGCAAAGCCATTGGTGAGAATGTCGCGCTCTTTGGTAGAAAGTTGCTGAATCTGTTCCAAAACGACATGATGATTCGTTATCGCCAAGCCTTTTGCGCTGACAAATGCACCCGAACCGCCGCCGGAAGTGAAGCGCACCGTCGCCAAACGTAAGGTATCAAGCCATTCTTTGCTGGGTGTGAATTTGTAGCGGTCAAAAAGCAGTTTGAGCGGTGGGCTGTCAAATGTCCACATTCCTTCGTCGCGCTTTCCATAATGCTCTTTGCCAAAACTGAGCGTTAAGGCGCAGAAAAACAAGGCGAAACTGATGACGACGCAATGTTTGAATTGAAGAAATGCTCGGTAAAGGCTGTGAGAAAATGAAACATTCGTCAGAAAGTGAGACAGGTCGCACTGCTCTACGAGGGAGGTTTGGAAAAGCATAAAAAACACCTAAAAAGCTGATATAATCTTGTGTTGCAGCCGTTTTTTGTTGTCATCTGCAAGAAGCAACAACGACTGGCACATTCTTTGACTATGACAAAAAGTAATAGTCCGAGATTTCATGCCGAATGTGCGGTATAAATATAGGACACTTCTTGTTCTTTGTCAACTTCTTTGAAAAGAATTTATCAACGATTTCCTCAGGAGCGCGGGTGTGCTTGTTTGTAGGAATCTTTCAGGCGCTCTATCGAAACGTGGGTATAGACTTGCGTTGTGGAAAGCGAGGCATGACCGAGCATCTGGCTAACGGCGTAAATATCAGCTCCATTGTCCAGCAGGTGCGTTGCGAAGCTATGACGCAGCACGTGAGGGCTTTTCTGACGGGCTTCGGTGGTGTTTTTCATGGCACGGTGGACAACCTGATAGACTTGCGAAGAAGTCATCGGGCAACCTTTTGGAGAGAGAAAAACGGCATTGGCACTCTCCGGCGTGACAAATTGCGGACGCACATTCAGCCAGGCTTTCACTGCCGTAAGTGCTACTCCACCAACGGGAACGATACGTTCTTTTTTACCTTTCCCCAGTACGCGGACGGTACAGTTGTATTCGTCCAGTGCCGCAAGCGTCAAACCTGTCAACTCGCTGACGCGCAAGCCGGAGCTATACAAAATCTCTGTCAAAGCCTTGTCGCGGAGTCCTTTTGGTGTGGTTTGGTCGAATTGCTGCATTGTGGCGGCTACTTCATCTTGCTGTAAGAAATTAGGCAATTTTTTCTCACGTTTTGGTATGGGGATGGCGGCAGTGGGGTTCTTTTCGATAAAACCGCGCCGAAGAGCAAATTTGAACAGTGATTTTACAGCAGCAAGAGATTTGCGAACGGTGTTGTTTTGATTGCCCAAATCGTGTAGCCATCCGGGAAATGAACGAATATCATTGAGGCGAATCGCTTCGATTTCCGGAACCTCACCGCAAAATTCCTGTAAGTACGTTCTGAATCGGTCAAGTTCAAAGGAATAGGCTTCAACGGTCAGTGGCGAATATGCCCGCTCGGTTTCGCAATAAAGAAGAAATTGGTGTTGGACGGCGTGAAATTGCATGGCAACAGGTTTTGTAAAGGCAAATGGTAGAAATTAACCGCAAACGACAAAAAGTGATTGCCGCGAGAAGTCTTTGCGCAAATTAGACGTAGCAGAAGGCGACAGCAAGAAAAAAAATAGACAAGAGCGAAAAAAAAGTTTGAAAAATAGCGCAAAGACTTGTAGCTTGCGCCTAGCTTAGACGAATAGCCTTCCTGTTGTGACCGCAGCATTCGCAACAGCGTTGCATTTCCAAGCAAAATTCCACGCTATATCGCGCACCACCACTACGGTTCAGGGATGCCCAAGGGCATTCTGATCGTTGTTGTTGATGTGTGGCAAAAGAATAGTATTGCCCTAATACTGCTCTTTTGAATCATCAAACCTAATGCCAATTTCACATTGGCAGCGATTCCGAGACTGTACAAGTGTACAAATTCTAGCTCTTCTCGGCATTGTTGTTTTAGTTTTGATGTCATGTATAAACGTTGATGTACGCCCGTATCTTACCAAAGGTTACGTCCTCTCTTGGCTTGTACTCGCTTTTATATTTTTTGCGTGGTAACTTGCTATTATCCCCGTTTTCTCTTAGTATTCATGCTGCTTCCTCCGTTCCACAAGGCTGCATCATGGATGTTCTTGCATTTCTCAAAAAACAGAGCGCCTTGCGTTATATGCTCCTTTTTATTGCCGGAGCAGCAATAATCTGGGTACTGGCGTTGCGTTGGCAGCACAACCGTATCGTCAATCGCGTGAGCGTCGTTGGGACGAGTCTTTTGCGTCAGCAAGAAATTTTGGATATGGTCAAACTTCCCGGCACTCGTGCAATTCGGGATATAAAGACGAATGAGATTGAGGAGCGCCTGAAAAAGCATCCTTTTATCAAATCCGCATCGGTATTTCTGGGCGCAAGCGACGCTTTGACCGTGACGATTGAGGAGCGCAAGCCAATAGCACTTGCCGTCAGCAAAGGTCGGCAGTATTACGTGGATGCCGAAGGGCGCTTGCTGCCGTATCGCTTGACCGAAGTGGTGCTGGATTTGCCCGTTATTTCGGGGCTTGGGCGCAATAGCCTTGATTCGATGCGTTTGGCGGCAGTTATTGGCACAATGCTCACACTGAAACAGCAAAACAAGCATTTGTACCAAACACTCTCAGAAATTGATATTCAATCAACGGGAGACATGACGCTCCATTTTACCGAAAGCCCTGTGCCAATACGCTTTGGCAGTGAAGACGGCAAAGAGCAAAAGATAGAACGCATCGCCGCATTCCTGCATCACGCAGGACAAACCCACACAAAACTCAAGCAACTTGCCTACGTGGATGTTCGCTGGGAAAACCAAGTTGTGGTGCGCCTTGTAGAGGAATAGCGCTCTATTGCTGCAACCGAAAAAATTTCGCCCCATAATACAATATGCCATTATGAGCAGAATGAGAAAAATAGTTGACCCGCTTGATACCCAAGGTGTCGCCAGTGATGGCGCTCGTATTGAGCATTCGGCAGCGCGGAATTTCGTCGTGGGCTTAGACATTGGCACAACGAAAATTTGTGCGATTGTTGCCGAAGTTCATTCGGACGCAACAATGACCGTTGTGGGGATTGGCAGAGCGCCCAGCGAAGGATTGAATCGCGGTGTGGTAGTGAATATCGAAAAAACTGTTAACTCAATACGCGAAGCCATTGACAAAGCCCAGCAGCAATCAGGCGTTGCGATTGAGGAAGTCATTGTGGGCATTGCCGGCGATCATATTCAATCGTTTCAGACCACCGGGATTATCTCTATTTCTAACCCCAACCGCGAAATTAGCCGTCACGATGTTAATCGTTTGCTGGAAGAAACGCGCAATATCGCTCTTCCCGCCGATCGCCGCATCTTGCATATTATCCCGCAAGATTATATCATTGACGGGCAAGACGGCATCAAAGAACCCGTCGGCATGAGTGGAATCCGCATGGAGGCTCGTGTTCACGTCGTTACGGGCTTGGTCACAGCAGCGCAGAATATTTATCGCTGTGTTGAGCGCGTCGGACTGCGGGTGCGCGACCTTGTGTTGGAGCCAATTGCCAGCAGTTATTCGGTCTTGGATGATGAAGAAAAAGAAATTGGTGTGGCGCTGATAGATATTGGTGGTGGCACAACCGATATTGCCATTTTTGAAGAAGGGATCATTCGCCACACTGCCGTTTTTGGCATTGCCGGACGACAAGTCACCGATGATATTCGTAAAGGTTTGGGCATTTTGGCAAAAGAAGCCGAGCGCGTCAAACGCGAATATGGCAACACCTTCGCGGCAGGGCTGACCTACGACGATATTTTCATGATTCCCGGCGTAGGAGGTCGCAAACCAATGGAGTTCACCAAAAGTATGCTCTGCCAAATTATTCAGCCGCGTATGGAAGAACTCTTGGAATTTGCCTACGCAGAAATACGTCGTTCGGGCTATATTGAACGACTTTCGGCGGGCGTGGTGCTGACGGGGGGCGGGTCGCTTTTGCGTGGAACCGAAGATTTAGCCTCGGAGATTTTTGGATTGCCTGTAAAAATCGGTATTCCTGTTGGATGCGGTCAAGACGGATTAGCGCCGGAGATTGAAAACCCGCAATTTGCCACTGGTATTGGACTCATTCGCTATGGCGTTCGACACGAGCAGTATTTGACGCTCCACGATCTTGAAGCAACGACGACGACAAATGGAGCAAGCGCAAACACCGCACCAATACAGAGCAGCATCCCGAATACGGAAGAAGAATCGTTTGACGATGAGCCGATGATTGAAGAAGCCGCCATCAACGGGCAGTACGAGCGTATTACGGTCTTTGACCGCATGAAATCGTTCTTCCAAGAACTTTAACATTGCGCCAATACATGAAACAAGCATAACAATATATCATTAACAGTTTGAAGGAAACAGCCGTGATTGAAATTGAAACCACTAACGTCCAAGGCGCGAGAATTTGCGTTGTTGGAGTCGGCGGCGGCGGCGGAAATGCCGTCAACAGCATGATTAACAAGGGTTTGGCGAAAGTGGATTTTATCGCCGCAAACACTGATATTCAAGCACTCCAAGCAAACTTGGCTCCGCAAAAAATTCAACTGGGGAAATCCTCCACACGTGGCTTAGGAGCTGGTGCTGACCCTAATGTTGGGCATAAAGCCGTCGAGGAAAGCGCCGAAGAAGTACGCCAAGTCCTTGCCGGGATGGATATGGTCTTTGTAACAGCCGGAATGGGCGGTGGCACAGGCACGGGAGCCGCTCCAGTGGTTGCAAAAATTGCCCATGATATGGGGGCGTTGGTCGTTGGAATCGTCACCAAGCCCTTCAAATGGGAAGCTGCCAAGCGCGGGCAAGTAGCAGACCGAGGTGTGGAAGAATTGCGTAAAAATGTTGACGCGCTGATTGTCATTCCCAATCAACGCCTCTTGTCCATTATTGACAAACATACCTCTGTAAAAGAAGCATTCCTGCGGGTGGACGATGTTTTATACAACGCCACACGCGGTATTTCCGATATTATTTCGGGTGCCGGATATATCAACGTTGACTTTGCCGATGTGCGCACCGTGATGAAAGCCACTGGTGATGCGCTTATGGGAACAGGCTATGCCAGAGGCGAGCATCGCGCTATCGAAGCCGCACAAAATGCTATTTCCTCTCCTTTGCTGGACGGTTTGTCTATCAAGGGCGCTCAAGGCGTATTAGTCAATATCACCGCGACGCAAGATGTAACGATGTTTGAAGTCAGCGATGCCGTTTCCGCCGTTGAGGAAGCAACGGGAAGCGATGTCAACCTCATTCACGGCGTTGTATTTGACGAAGGTATGGGCGATACGCTCATGGTAACAGTGGTGGCGACAGGTTTCAATCACGCAGAGATGTACGCAGCAAACGAGCGTTTACAAGTCCCCGTTTCTATGCCAGTTGCCGCGCCCGTCGCGCCCGCACAGACACCAACTGCGCCTTCGGTTGAACATCCTGCACAAGCCCAACCAATCGCCCCAACGCCCATTACCGCCCCCCGTGCTATTCCATCTCGAAGCCCAAGCGGTATTCAAGAGCTGCAAAAATACGACGAACCAGCATACAAACGCCGCGATGTTGCGGGGTTCGGCAATGGCGTGAAAATCAATCGTTTTAGCGACAATACCGATCAGCCAAATGAAGAGCAAGCAAATGGTGAGGCGCTCAATAAGCCAGCCTTTCTGCGTCGGATTATGGACTAAAGCAGAACATTACTGCTCAGATTTGGACGGTGATTATGGATTAGATATTCAAAAAAAAGCCTGCCAGTTGTAGTAACTGACAGGCTTTTTTCTGTTTTATTCCCTTTTGGGTGATAAAATCGTATTTTTTTCGGCTGCCCGATTTCCTATTCTTATACCGTTTTGATTTAAGTTTCGATAGCTTGCTTTCTTTTTTGCTTGTTTTGATGCTGTCGAATCCACGGGAAAGCAGTCAAACGCTGTAAGAGCTTCGGATTTTCCCAGTATTTCTGCAATAT
>JAAFHM010000538.1 GCA_013298375.1 Ignavibacteria bacterium
TCATCACTACGATTTTTGCGCGTCACGTTGTCACGACTGACGTTGAAGAAATTCGGCAGCAAACGAGAGGTAATCTGCTCAATATCGTCACCACTATCCCAGACCATTGCGCCACTCCCTTCCCAAATAGAAATTGAGCGACCGCCGAAGGAATACAGCGCATCCAAGTCACCATCGCCGTCAATGTCGCCACGCGCACGGCTGACATTTAAGCGCCCCAACACAGTGTCACTTTGCAGACGAGCGCGGTTGGGAAAGCGCACGGAATCAAGCACAAGCGAACTGACCCTCGCTTCTTCATTGTACGTGGCATAGCCGCGTGTATCGCCCTCATTCACGCTGGCGATGTAGGTTCTGCCGTCCACGCTGAAAGCGTGAATCGCGTCGGGTTGATACATTCCTAGCACAGGATAATTCGCAATCGTAATATTCGTTCCTCTATCGCTTGCGTCCAAGCCGTTTCCTCTCAAAGCGTGTGGCTTTATGCCCATCGAGCGAATGGATATTACCCGACCAGTAGGGATGTCAATAATTGCCCACGCATTATTTTCCTGCAAGGTTACATACGCTATTCTGGAATCGGCGGAAATGGCGATGTATTCTGGCTCAACGTCTTGGGCAAAGGTAACAAGCCGTCCCGGAGCCGCTCCTGGCACAGATGCGGTTGTTGTCGGCGAGGGAAAATGGATGACAGCAGAATCAAGGAGTTCCGAGCGGCGCGGCGCACCGAAATTAAACGCATTAAAGCGCACAAAGCGCACATTTGCTTGCGAAACAGCACCAATATTCGGGCGACCATTGGGCAAAAATGGCAAATCAATAATACTTACCGAGCCTTCGGGATCGGGCAGATACGAACTCGTTTCCGTCGGTTCACCTTCGTTTGCCGTCAGAATCCGCGTACCGTCCGGCGTGAAGGTGATCATGTCCGGCTGCGCACCGACAACAACGCTTCGTGCAGTAGTAAGCGAAGTGCGAACGTCCGCACCGCTCACATCAACGATGACGACGCGACCGCTATCGGTCTTCACGGTTTGAATCATCGCTGCGGCAAGAACGCCATTACTCACCGCAATACTCGACACATCAGCCCCAAACGCTGATAAATCCAGCGAGGCTTCGGTCGTCGGCTGCAGAGGATTATCAAGATTAACAACTTCCACACGAACATAACGCTGTCCGCCCGTGACAAGACTGTTTGCAACGAACAAACGGCGTGTTTGCGGCTCGTAGGCAATAGATTCGCACAAACCGCCTCCGCCTTGTGGCGGGAGAGAATTTTGCCAGCGCGAGAGAAACCGAAGCTGCGGGGCTTGCGAAAGCGCATCAGGACTTGCTTGCAGACCGAGGGCAATAATGATTATGCCACACCAAACGAGAAAACGATTATTCATAGTTCGTCAGAAAAACGTAGGACAACAGTGGGTTGTAAAGAACAGCGCAAACAGCACTACTCTTGCACTGAGACGTTTTCTGTGGTGCGTAATTTGAGAAAATCTCGGCATTATGGATTGGTAAAATAGGCAATGTTAGCAATGTTACCAATGCTTGAACTCACGTTGTACCTGCCAATGCCATTCATTGTTTCTCTCGGCGGCGGCGGCGGCTTAATCATTCACAGAAACCTGTGGCAATGCGCCTTTGACGCGGGTCAGTTCGCTGGTAAGAAATTGATTTTGCGATACGTCCAAAAGTTTGAGGTGTTTGAGCGAGGAGAGTTCTGCCGGTAGTTTTTTCAAGCCGTTTGTGGCAAGATTGAGGCGTTGGAGTTTGCTAAGTTTGCTAATTTCCGCAGGAATTTTCTCAATACCATTGTTGCTCAAATTGAGCGTTTGAAGATTCGTAAACTGAAGAATTTCCATCGGAAAATCGGAAAGCCCATTATGACTCAAATCCAGACGATAGACTTTTGTCGGGGCTTTGAGCGCATCCTCAAGGCTAGTAAATTCTTTTTCTTTTGCTAGAGAGCCGTCATCTAAAAGAGATGCTTCTTGTGCAAAGATTGCCGTTTGAATGCCTAATGTGAGAAAAACCATACTCACAACAGCAACAACCGCATACAACGAGCGTTTCATAGTAATACCTCCAGAACACATCGCCAAAAGGCGAAAAAAGTGATGAATAATGTCGTTTTGCTACGATAATGAAATACCACACACAAACTGGTCGAACACACAAAAATTACGCAAAAATTCGTAGTTTGCCCTCTCGGAAACTATGATGAGAATGGGCAGCACGTTTGCCGTGTAAAATACAAAATTTCTTGACGTATTTGTTCACATGATGAAAATATTATGATTTTTTTTGACATCAAAACCATTTTTTTACCAATCATCATACCATGAGTTACAGTATTGAGCAATGGCAGCCGGAACAGTATTCGGCGGAAGAATGGGATAAATTCGTGCTTGCAGCAGACAATGGTACGATTTTCCACGAGCGTACATTTTTGAGCTATCACCCGGCGGAACGGTTTAACGACCATTCTCTTGTCGTGCGTTTCAAAGGGAATGTTCAGGCGCTTCTTCCTGCTGTCGAGTGGAAAATTGACAAAGACAAAACGCTTTTTTCGCACCGAGGGGCTTCCTACGGTGGTTTTGTGTATCAGGACGTGAGTTTGGAAGCGGCATTGCATTGGGTAGGGGCATTAAAAGACTATGCCCGGCAGATGGGTTTTACCAGAATAATCCTCACTCTTCCGCCAATGGTCTATGCGAAGCGTCCCACGAACTATTGTGATTTTGCCCTGCTCTCTGAAGGATTTCGCTACCAAAAGCGCGAATTAACAGCAGCGCTGGCGATTCCCAAAGAAACACCGCTCTTGTCTCTCTTCAAGCAGGAAGCCCGCACAGCAACACGCAAAGCGACGAAAATGGGAGTACAAATTGCGAAATCCAATGATTATGCCGCGTATTACGACATATTATCTCGAAACTTGAAGATGCGCCATGATGCAAGTCCCACGCATTCGCTCGCGGAATTGGAGTATCTTGCTCAGAAATTTCCAGAACGCATCATGCTTCATGCTGCTTTCCTTGAAGAGCGTATGATTGCTGGTGTGGTGAATTTTATTGGTAATGCCCGAACAATGCTTGGGTTTTACATCAGCGATAACAAAGAATTTCAGGAGTACCGAGCGCTTAATTTACTGTTCTATGAAATTTTTCAAGAATGTGTGCAAAGCGGCATAGAATGGTACGATTTCGGAACATTTACGCTGAATATGCAACCTAATTTCGGGCTGGGCAAATTCAAAGAAACCTTTGGTGCGCGAGGTATTTTCCGGGATACGTTGGAAGTATGGCTTTAGGAGTTGTCGCCCCTTGAGCAACGCCAGACCGAATGTCGTTCGATACCATTCTTCACGTTACTCAAGCCGCTTCGGCAATCTCGGTGTAGCCTTGAGCGCCAACAATAGTTTCGCAGAGAGCAATCACCAGTATTTCGACGAGAGGATATTCCACCTTCACCGCTTGGCGCGGGTCGTTCAAAGGGGTAAAGGCTTCCTAAAGAGAAAGGAGCGACATGATAGTGCAAGAAAATACTGAGGAAAAA
>JAAFHM010000490.1:0-2772 GCA_013298375.1 Ignavibacteria bacterium
TACAGTTGAATTTCATCAAACCTTACATCGGCTTATTCCAATCTATCGGAAAACACCGACATTTGTAGTACCTGCTTTTACCGTAATCCAGCATAATGGAATAGCAAATGTAGAAAATGATTATCAATCTAAAATTCGCAAATACACTTTTCCCAATCAAAGTAGTTTTAATGCTACTTTCAACAAATACTTGCTTCCCGTTTTGGGGCAGAATCTATTTAGCATTTTAGAAGACAGACGAGACTTGTTGAAGCTTGTCGCACCTCTTTTTCACAGGTATGGCTTAAAACTCATGTATTCTGACAATAAGTTCTCGTTGACAAAAGAAATTGATGGTGTACTTAGGAAATACCCCTTTTCGCTCATTGCCGACACGCTTCAGCGCATTATTTTCTACCTTGCGGCGATTCATACCAACCAAAATTCGGTACTGATATTTGAAGAGCCGGAAGCACATCTCCACGCCGCATATATTCGAGATTTAGCCGCAAATATTGTTGAAGCGGAGCGTAATCAATTTTTCTTTAGCACACACAGCCCCTATTTGCTTGAGTATCTCATGGAGCATACTCCGGCAGATGATTTGGCGGTCTTTGCAGTCTTTTTCGATACGGAAGAATACGCGACAACAGTACGGCAACTCACGCACGACGAAATACGAGAAATTGTGAGCTACGGAACGGATATTTTCTTCAATATGGAACGCTATACCGCATCAGAAGGCGCATTCAAGGGTAGTGAAGAATCAATCGGGGCAATGGTGGCAGCATGAAATCGGTAATTTTGGCAGAAGATTTTTTGCTGGAAGCTATTGCAAAAAAACTTATGTGGAATGCTACTGTAAACCGCGCCAATTCTATCACCAAAGCCTTTGCGACAATGCTGGGAAAACTTCGTGATACCTGCGCTGTTGCGCTTCTTGACGATGATTCGACCATAACTGCTCCATATTCAAAGCTGTTCACTCAAGAAGTCGCTGCTGAAAACGGCTTGTTGGTGAGACGTTCAGAGGAAATCACCCTACATTCTGTGATAATCGTGCATCCCGCATCGGAAAAATGGCTCTGGAACGCGGCTGAAAGTGCTGGTGTAAAAGCAAGCGATTACGAGCTGGGGCATAGCATGGAAGAACTGAAAACCTTTACCAAAGGTGAACAAATGCGCCACAATCCAGATATTCCACGCTTTCTTTCCGCCGTTTCTCGCGCACAACCCGCACAATTCCTTGCCTTGCAAAAATGGCTTCAACGCGAGATTTCGCGGACTTTATAGCTTTTTGTCTATCGCAATGATGTCTCAAACAGCAGAAATATGGCGAGGGTTTACGCCGCAACCAGAATAACTCCCTCCAACACCGCATGAAATCTACCATCCTCATCATAGACGACGACCGCGCCGTGCAGCGCTCCATAGCCCTTGCGCTCAAGCAATCGGGCTATGCTACCGACACGGCATCATCCGCCGACGAAGCACTCATGCGGCTTCACAAAGGCAGCATTGATGCGGTGATTCAGGATATGAATTTTTCCCGCAGCACAACCGGTTCGGAGGGTTTATCCTTGCTAGAGCGCATCAAATCAGGCTTCCCGGATGTGCCTGTATTGCTCATTACGGCGTGGGGTTCGGTGGAATTGGCGGTGGAAGGAATGAAGCGCGGTGCGGCGGATTTCCTTTTGAAGCCTTGGTCAAACGAAGATCTTATCCGTCGTCTGGAAACCGCTCTGCAACTTGCTTCGGGTGAGGGCAGCGAAGAAAGGGACGATGCAAAAAAGAATCAAGTAAAAAAGCAGTCCGAAGGCAAAACGGCGCTACCGCGCACCTTGACGCGGGCTGGGCTCGATGCGGACTACGATTTCACGGGCATTATCGGCGAAGACCCGAAATTACTTGCCGTGCTGGCTATCATCGGGCGTGTTGCCACAACCGAAGCACCCGTGTTGATTACGGGCGAAAGCGGCTCCGGCAAAGAACTTATCGCCGAAGCAATCGTACGGAACTCCCGTCGGCGTGATGCGCCTTTCGTGCGGGTGAACATGGGTAGCATCACTCCGACGCTCTTTGAAAGCGAACTCTTTGGACACGTTAAGGGCGCATTTACTGGCGCTGTGAGCGACCGCAAAGGCAGATTCGACCACGCACACGGCGGCACAATTTTCTTAGATGAAATCGGTGATTTGGATGCTTCTTCGCAGGTGAAACTTTTGCGCGTTCTGCAAGAGCGTACTTTCGAGGCTGTTGGCTCCAGCATCACGAAAACAGTGGATGTGCGCGTGATTTCGGCAACTAATCGCAATCTTCAACAAATGATTGAGCGGGGGAATTTCCGCGAGGATTTGCTGTATCGCTTGAACCTTATTTCTGTGCATTTGCCGCCGCTCCGTGAGCGCACGAGCGACATAAAAATTTTAGCGGAGCATTTTTTACAAGCAGCCGGAAGGCAATATTTCCGCGAAGGGCTTCAGATAGCGCCTGAGGCGCTGCGCTGGCTGCAAACACACCCGTTTTCGGGAAACATCCGCGAACTGAAACATTGCATCGAGCGCACAGTCTTACTCGCCGCCGATGAACGCCTTACGGTGCAGGATTTCCAAACCGCGCTTGCGGTGGAATCGCCTGAACACCGCACGGGGTCTCTTCCGGCAGTCGGAACAATGACGCTGGACGAAATCGAAAAAGCGATGATTCTGAAAGCAGTGGAGCAGTTCCCGGGCAATGTGAGCCGCATTGCCGAAGCGCTGGGGCAGACGCGGCAAGCGCTGTACAGGCGTTTGG
>JAAFHM010000490.1:2782-3864 GCA_013298375.1 Ignavibacteria bacterium
GTCCTCTTTTTTGTACTGCTCGGCGACATAGTTTCTGAAGCGCATCAAATCAATATGATTTTTGGCTTTTTGAATCTCAATCAGGATTTTTTTGTACTCTCCGGCATCGGTTTTGATGGTAGCGATAAAATCCAGCCGAAAGACGGCTAGTCCTGCAAGTTCATTGCTATACGTGAATTCTTGCGGCTGTACTTCGACCGATTCGATCGTTTGTTCCAAGAGCGTTCCGATGAAGAACTTTGCGACTTTATCGTTCTCCATCATGCGTTTGAACACGACATCGTATAGTGGATTGGCAATGACCATGATGATAGTTCTTGAATGGTGGTTTGTTTCGTAATCGTGCGAAAGTCGTGATATTTCTACTCGCCCAGTCGTTTTTTCAGTTCTTCCATTTGCTGTTTGAGTGCGTTCAGTTCTTGGTCTTTCGCGTTCAAGGCTTTGTTTTGCTCTTCCACTTTCTGCCGAAGCCCTTCGGTCATGGCATCAACGGTTCGCCATGCTTCTTGTTCGGTTTCGATTTTCTTTTTCTCTTCGGGATTTGTCCCCGAATGATGCAAAATATCCGTTGCAATCTTGAGTTCGTCAATATCAACGTCGTGGTTGAATTCCTTGAGTATCTTCTTATCATCAACAAAATTTGTCTGTTCAAATACGCTCAAGAGCTTGTCCAGCCGTGTTTGATAGCGGTCAGTGATTCTGCCGACCTGCACAACAAAACTATCGTGGGTGAGTTTCTCCACAAAATCGCTTCTGCCATGAATCATTTTCTTATCAACCAAGTCCCAATAATTTCGTTCAATTTTCAGGCAGGGAGAGGATATTTCCGGCAAGGTAAATCCCAAAATATAGATGGTTGTAATCGGCAGAATGACTTTCGCGCCGTTGATAATGTCCTCTTTTTTGTACTGCTCGGCGACATAGTTTCTGAAGCGCATCAAATCAATATGATTTTTGGCTTTTTGAATCTCAATCAGGATTTTTTTGTACTCTCCGGCATCGGTTTTGATGGTAGCGATGAAATCCAGCCGAAAGACGGCAAGTCCGGCAAGTTCATTGCTGTACGTGAATTCTTGCGGCTG
>JAAFHM010000603.1 GCA_013298375.1 Ignavibacteria bacterium
AGTCTGGTCTGTGGCAAGCGCACGTGGAAGTAGATGAACGCCTCGTAACGGGGCAGAATCCCGCTTCAGCGAAAAAAGTCGGTGAGGAACTGCTGAAACTTCTCGCGGCAAATGGTCGGCAGAATTAACGCACCAAAACAGTAAAGCCGCAAGAAACATCCAGTAATGATGCGTTTCTTGCGGCTTTTTTTTGTATTTTGTGATAACAAACGCTCGAAGTACCTACATTTTTCGGCAACAATTCTCTATCACACCTTTTGCCACCATGCTATACAACGATTTTCGTCGGTGGACATTTGAAAGTATTGATGAATACTTTCAAACAACCCAAACCCGCTCTCTATCTTCATTAGAGGAGCTTTTGGAGCATTGCCACACGCCCGATAATTTTGAAACAACAGCCCTCATGCGGCTGCAAGAGAACTACCTTTTGAGCGGTGACGATTGGAATGAAGTGGAATTGGAGAATAAATTTATCAGCCCACTTATTGTCTTTTCCGGGATTGAAAACAAAGAATTTTCATACTTTTTGGAACGCCCGCTTTCTGCTACAATCAACAATACAACGATTTCAGGCTATGTTGATGGAATGATTGCATCCGGCTTTCGGTCGCCCAAAAAACCGTATTTCTGTCTAAACGAATACAAACGCCAAAGCGACCCCAACGGCGACCCACGAGGACAAACCCTGATTGCGATGCTGGCTGCACAAGCGCATAACAACGACAATAACCCCATTTTCGGTTGCTACGTGATTGGCAGAACATGGAATTTTCTTGCGTTGGAAGGCAGTCAGTACGCGGTTAGTAGCGGTTTCTTCTGTACCGATGATGGTATCTTTCGCATTTTCAGCGTTCTCAAAGCACTCCGAAAGCGCATTGAGACAATGATTGCAAAAAGCGCATAGCACCTACATTTCCCGCTATTTACTTGATTTCATCGCTTTCAACATTTTCACCGTAGAATCAAGCATCAACCCCTGATATTCCTTTGTCCCTAGCCCATAGAGCGCGATTCTGCCTTCTTTGTCGCTGTGTACACCCCATCCATAACGTTTTGTGAGCGGCGAAGCACGAAAACACGGCTGCCCTTTGGAGAAAAACTGCTCGCGGGCTGATGCAATCTCGCTTGGTGCAAGTCCGTTCTTTTCGGCAAAAACGTGAAACAGCACATCATCCGACGTGTATTTATACGGATTTTTGCTTATCATTTCAAATTGCACATTTGCTGCCGTGCGCGTGTCGCCTTTGGTTGGGGGAATTTCTGCCGTACTTGCCGGGCAATCATCCGCAACGGCGATGAAGGTGTTGAAGTAGTTTGTGGAGTGCGTTTTCATGCGGTTTTCACGAAATATATTTGAAAAAATTCCTGAATTATTGTTCACATTCTTTTTTCAACCCTGCTGCTTCCATTGCAAGGTATTCCGATGTCAATGTTCCTGCGAAGAGCTTCACGACAGGCGCGAGCAATCCGTTCATTTCAATTCCCAATTCTACCGTGCAGCCCGCTTTGGTGCTACGCAATCGGTGTGTGGCTGTTACTTTCACGCCCGGACTTTCCGAAACCCACGTAAAATGGTCATGTTCAACCCATTCGGTGATTGTCCAGACTGTCGGGCGCAACTTTGGTTGCTCGATACGCACACGCGAACCTTTGCGTAGTGGCGGTGCATCCAATATCTCCGATTTGACGACGGAAGCAGTCCACTTCGACCAATACTCTACATCCGCTAAAACTGTCCAAACGCGCTCCATATCTGCGTTGATTGAAATTGTTGCGGTAAATTGCGCCATAGAAAGCGAGGAAAAAGGTGAGTAATACTGAACAAAAATTGCTTAGAAATCAAGGATTGATGCGCCAAGGTGGATGAATGCGATTCTCTCCCGCAAAATACAAACAGATGGTATTTCCGGCTGGGTCGAGCAGTCGTGCTTCGCGCCAAAGCCACGATTCGTTGCGGGGTTCTTGGGTAAAGACAAATCCTGCCCGCTTCAATTCTTCTACTTTTTCATCCAAATCCTCGGTTTCAAAATAAACGATAAAACCAGATTCCACCTTCTCTACATCGGTTTTATGGATGGAAAAAGTTGCGTCGCCAACGGGACACAAAAATCGGGCATAGTGGCTATCTTCAACAATCTGGCGAAAGCCCATCGCAGAATAAAAAGCAACGGAACGTGGAATGTCCATAGCTGGCAAGGTTACTTGATTGAGATTCATGGTAAGGTTGTGGGTAGTAATTTACTGAAAAGGCTTCGCCAAAAGGTTTGTTATTCTGAATCACGTCCATTCCTTTCAAACAAATATCTTCTGCATCACCGCAACATCCTTATCACCCTCCTGAAGCCGCTCCAATACTTGCCAACCAAGGCGTTTGTACAAGGGTTCGGCAGTGTGGGTAAAAAGAACAATCTGCTCCAAGCCCAGTGTTTGTGCGTAAGCGTGAATATACTCGCACAACGCCGCACCAAAGCCCTTGCCCCTGCATTCGGGAATTGAATAGACAAGTGCCAGCCAATGGCTATACTGTCGCATACGTGGCTCTCTATCAAGCAAAGAAACGTAATGATGCACACCGCCTGTGGCAACGGGAATGCCGTCCAGCGTCATCAATACATGAAATTCGTTTGTTGCCGGGTTTAAGTTTTTCAGTTTGCTGATTGTTTTTTCTTGCGGTACACCCCACTCTTCCAGATACCATGCCGCAATGAGGGCAATTTCTTCGTCGTCATTCGGGGTTACGATGTGGAATTGTACGTTATCCATGCCTCTGAATTGATGTATTGACGTGGTTTGTGAAAGATTGCAGAAAGTGTTCGACTGCTTGAAGCGTCTCAGCATCAGTAATTACGCCATTTGCATCAATTTTTCCCTTCACGCCTTGAATAAGCAACGTTGTTTCCGGCGTGAATGCTGCCCCAACCGTGCGCATGATATTCCCTTTCGGGAGATAAATTCGTAAATTGTATAATTTTTGCATTATGCCTTCAATACGCTCTCAATTCACGGCTCGTGGCTTTGATGCCCAAGAATACCGCCGCTTTGTTCATCGGCATCAAGA
>JAAFHM010000143.1 GCA_013298375.1 Ignavibacteria bacterium
TACTGGGAAAATCCGAAGCTCTTACAGCGTTTGACTGCTTTCCCGTGGATTCGACAGCATCAAAACAAGCAAAAAAGAAAGCAAGCTATCGAAAATTAAATCAAAACGGTATTACCAGCGCTGTCGCCTGTTTTTCGCCTCTTTGTCCAAGAAACATTGCTATCGAATATGCCTTTGGGTGAGGGAAATTGAGGCAATTGGAAGATTGAGCAGTTTTTCCGCAAAACCAAGCAACTCACAGGTATTGAACGCTATCAATGTCGGCTTGCCCGCATCCAATGCAATCATATTGGATGCGCTATGTTGGTCTGAAATTGTTTAAAAAAGAGCGTATATGCCACAGGCAAAACCGTCTATGAACTCAAATATTGATTGCTGGAGACTGCATGAGACAGCAACTAGCGAATCCGTCAATCCTTTTTTCGTAAGTCCTACTATCATTATCGCCATGTCGTCACATCCGCATTTTACCTTCACCAATGGCTCTACGCTTGAAGCCGGAACAATTTTTGGCATTGGAAAAAACTATGCCGCCCACGCCCGTGAAATGGGAGGCGAAGTACCTGCCTCGCCGATGGTTTTTCTGAAGCCGCCCGCAGCCTTGCTGTCCGATGGGGGAACGGTTGTGTGTCCGGCATTTTCCACGAATCTTCATTATGAAGTGGAGATGGTGGTTGTGATTGGCGAAGATTGTGTCGATGTATCGGCAAGTAAGGCGGCAAGCGTGATTGCGGGGTATGGTCTGGGGATAGATATGACGCTCCGCGACGTGCAGGCTGCTGCCAAACAAGATGGTTCGCCGTGGGCGGTGGCAAAGGGGTTTCGTACGTCGGCACCCATTTCCCGCATTATTCCTGCCTCACTTTTTTCGAGCATTCCCGATTTTGATCTTCAGCTCGCTGTTAATAGGGTGACGAAGCAACAAAGTTCCACCACATACATGGAGCGTAGTGTTGCGGTGTTGGTTGAGTATTTATCGGCAGTCTTCACGCTCCGCAAGGGCGATTGTATCTATACCGGAACGCCCGAAGGCGTTGGTCGGGTCATTGCGGGCGATGTGGTGACTGCGACAATGACGGCTGATGCGGGAATCGCTGTTACCGTGCCAACGCTGACGCTTTCGGTCGGAATTGCCTAAGGAAGCGCGGTGACGTATAAACGATGCGATATAAAACCTCGAAGCCTCTTCTATGCTTGTTTGTATGAGCATTATTGGTCGTTTCGTCATTGCTGGAGTATAGGATAATTTTCGTATAATGCTTGCAAAAATTATGCAAAGTGCTGAAAAAGTTGTATATTTGAGGCTTTATTTGTGTAACGGAAACAATTTCAAACAACGTTCATTACGTTGGGCTATCAAGGCTTACAACAAGGAAGATACCCCCCCAAATGCGAGCAATTATCCCCGTTGCCGGAGTCGGCAGCCGCCTACGCCCTCATACATACACTCTCCCCAAAGTGCTGCTTAATGTAGCCGGTAAGCCTATTCTCGGTCATATTCTTGATGAACTTGTTCAGCAAGGCTTTGCGGAAGCCACCATTATCACGGGTTATCTGAAAGAGTTAGTCGAAGAGTACATTACCGAAAATTACTCCCTCAAATGTGATTTTGTCGAGCAGTCGCAACTGAAGGGGCTGGGACACGCTCTCTGGCTTGCGCGGCACACCTTCAGCGACGAGCCGATGTTTATTATTCTTGGCGATACCATTTTTGATGTTGGTTTGGCAAATGTTTTGCAATCTGAGCATAGCTCGCTCGGCGTGAAAACCGTTGACGACCCTCGCCGTTTCGGGGTTGTGGAGATGGATGCCGATGGAAAATTTGTTGCTAAATTAGTCGAAAAGCCTGAAGTTCCGCCGACAAATCTTGCTATTGTGGGACTGTATTATATCAAAAAACCATTGCTCTTGGCGGAATGTCTGGATTATATCGTTTCCAACGATATTCGCACTCGTGGCGAGTACCAGCTTACCGATGCACTTCAGCGAATGATTGATAGTGGAGAGCGCTTCACAACATTCTCCGTCGAAGGTTGGTATGATTGCGGGAAACCAGAAACAATGCTGGCGACAAATCGCTACTTGCTTGAACGCAAGCCGCTTGCACGCGAGTGCGCTGATACAATCGTAATTCCGCCGGTCTATATTTCGCCGACCGCCGTTGTGGAGCGCTCGGTGATTGGTCCTTACGCCACGATAGCCGAAGGCGCAATGGTACTGAATTCTATCGTCCGCGATTCTATCATCAGCGACTATGCCACCGTTGACCAATCCATGCTCGACCGCTCTATTGTTGGCAATAACGCTCAAGTGCGCGGGAATTTCCGGCGTATCAATGTGGGCGATTCCAGCGAAGTGGATTTCAGTACACCGTAGCACTCAAAACCAGCATAAAACCTGTTGTATTCAATGAACGAAAGCAAAAAACACTGTACAATTTTTATCAAAAATCTTCAATTATGTCATACTTCTTCACCTCCGAATCCGTTTCCGAAGGACACCCCGACAAGGTGTGCGACCAAGTATCCGATGCGGTGCTTGATGCCGTTCTTGCAAAAGACCCCATGGGGCGTGTAGCGTGCGAATCCTTTGCCACCACAGGCTTGATTGTTGTGGGCGGCGAAATTACGACCACAACCTATATTGACCTCCCAGATCTTGTGCGCGGTGTTATTCGTGATATTGGCTACACCAAAGCAGAATACCGTTTTGATTGCGATTCTTGCGCTGTGGTCAATGTCATTAACCGTCAGTCTCCCGATATTGCGCAAGGCGTGGATACAGGCGGTGCGGGCGACCAAGGTATGATGTTTGGGTATGCGTGCGACGAAACACCGGAGTTGATGCCGGCTGCCATTACCTTTGCGCACAAACTTGTTCATAAACTTGCCGAAATTCGCAAAACGCATCCGTCGCTGATGCCATATTTGCGCCCCGATGCAAAATCGCAGGTAACGCTTGAATACAACGACGACAACACGATTAAGCGTGTTGATGCAATCGTTGTTTCCACACAGCACGACCCCGATGTTGAAAACAAAACCATTACCGATGATGTTATCAATCATGTCATTAAGCACGTGATTCCGGCAAACTTGCTGGATGCCAATACGCAATATCACATCAATCCGACAGGTAAATTCGTTATCGGCGGTCCACACGGCGATACAGGCTTGACGGGACGAAAAATTATCGTTGATACTTACGGCGGCAAAGCCCCACACGGCGGCGGCGCATTCTCTGGCAAAGATCCAACCAAAGTTGACCGCTCGGCGGCATACGCAGCGCGGCACTTGGCGAAAAATATTGTTGCGGCAGGCTTGGCGAAAGAGTGTACAATTCAGGTGTCCTACGCTATCGGTGTTGCGCAGCCCGTATCGGTACTGGTCAATACGCATAATACCGGAACAGTTGCTTCGACGGCTATCAGCGACTTTATCCGCAAAAATATTGACCTCACGCCACACGGCATTATTAAACGCCTTGACCTACGTCGTCCGATTTATCGCGCTTCGGCGGCATACGGACATTTTGGTCGAAATGAGTTCCCTTGGGAACAATTAGACCTCGTTGAAACGTTTAAGAAGATTGGGTGATTTTTTTCATGTTGGAGATTGCATTATGAGCGCACTTATTTATTTGGATAACTCGAACCTTTGGATTGAAGGTAAAAAAGTAAGCGCTGTACAAAAAGGCAGAGCACTTGATGTCTGGGAAGCAACCGATACCAAAACGTTTGATAATGATTTCAAACTTGATTTTGGTCAGGCACTTGCTATTGCAAACCACGCACCAATTAAAGTTGCCCGTTTTTACGGTTCGCGCCCGCCAGAGGCTGATTCTGTTTGGAAAGCGGCAGAACTGTCGGGCTTTGAGTTGATTATCCTCAACCGAAATCAGCGCAATAAGGAAAAAGGTGTAGATTCGACGATGGTCATGAATATCACCGAAGATATGTTGACCATTGCCGAGCGAGGTGATATTTTTATCATTATGGCGGGCGACGCAGATTATCTGCCTGTGGTTAATAACGTCAAAGCAAAAGGCTTTGAAGTTCATGTCCTTTTCTGGGATCATGCGGCAACAGAACTCAAAAGAGCTGCCGATAATTTTCTTTCGCTCAATGGCTATCTTCAGCAATTACAATACTAAGCACAATTATTCACAATCTCATTTTTCTCAATTTTTTTAGCATTGACCAATTATGGCAACCGCAACAAAAAAAGCTCCGGCAAAAAAAGCTGCTAAAGCAGTAGCAAAAGCAGCCGCACAAGCATCAGCAAAGCCTGCTGCAAAAAATGGCGCTCATAAAAATGGCACACAAACCAACGGCGTTCACACCAACGGTGCAGCAAAAAGCACCGGAATCCCGCCGAAAAAAGGCAAAGGCACTTTTAGCGAGGTCGCTGGTAAATACTGTGTCCGCGATATTTCGCAAGCAGAAGAAGGACGCAAACTTATTCAGTGGGCAGAATCCCGTATGCCTGTTTTGATGCACATCCGTGACAAATACAAAAAATCACAACCACTCAAAGGCTTGCGTCTTGCGGGTTCTCTACACGTGACCAAAGAAACGGCTGTTTTGGTCGAAACATTTGCTGCACTTGGTGCAGAAGTTTCATGGTCGGGCTGCAACCCGCTTTCCACCAATGACCCCGTAGCTGCTGCTCTTGCAAAAGGTGGTATTTCCATTTTTGCATGGTACGGTAACCACGAAGATTTCTACTGGTGTATTGAGCGCACCATTGATCTCAAGCCAAATTTGACGCTAGACGACGGTTGCGACCTTATCAACACCGTTCACGAGAAATATGCTGATTATGCTCGCAAAGAAGTTATTGGCGGCACCGAAGAGACCACTACTGGTGTTCAGCGCCTTCGCGCCCGCGCAGCAGCAGGAAAATTGTATTATCCGGTTTATGCTGTTAACGATGCTATTACCAAATGGGATTTCGATAACGTTTATGGCACCGGTCAATCCACGCTTGACGGTATTCTCCGCGCTACATCGGTGATGTTTGCCGGCAAAAAGTTTGTCGTTGCCGGACACGGACATTGCGGTCAGGGCGTTGCAAAACGCGCAAGCGGCATGGGCGCAAACATTATCATCACCGAAGTTAAAGCCACATCCGCTATCAAAGGCGTTTTGGAAGGCTATCGCGTAATGTCAATGGATGATGCTGCTAAAGAAGGTGACATTTTCTGCACGGCAACGGGCGTAAAAGACATCATTCGCAAAAAGCATTTCCTTTCGATGAAAGACGGTGCGATTGTCTGCAATACCGGACACTACGACGCGGAAATCAACTTGAAAGAACTTGAGGAAGTTTCCAAAGGCAAGCGCACAATTCGCCCAAATTGCGAAGAATACACGCTCAAAAATGGCAACAAAATTTATGTTTTGGCAGAAGGTCGTTTGGTCAACCTTGCTGCCGCTGAGGGGCATCCGTCAGAAGTAATGGATATGTCCTTCTCGAACCAGCTTATGTGCCATCTTGCCCTTGCAAAAGCGTACAAAGAAGGTAAAAAATTGCCAAACCAGGTTTTGGATATTGATCCTGAGCAAGATGAGTTTATCGCTGAAACAAAACTCCGCACAATGGGTATGTCCATGGACAAACTCAGCAAAGAGCAGCTTGCATATATCAATGATTACAACGCTGGAACCTAATCGTTCCCCGAAAATCTATCAATAAAAAAAAGCGGCGAATGTTTCCACATTCGCCGCTTTTTTTTCAATTTCTTGATGAGCAAAGCACAAGGCAAACAACAACCTACGCCGGAGTAAGATGCTCCTGTTTTTCGTGCATCAGCGCAATGAAAATTTCTTCCAGTGTGCTTTTCTTTGGCGAAATGGCGCTTATCAAGCAATTATGCTTGCGAAGCGCATCAATAGCGGCGTTGAGCGCATCAGGTGTGCCGGCAATCAGTTCGATTTCTTGCGTATTCGCGCTGAAATGGGTCATTCCGGCAAGGTCGCTGGGCGGCGTTCCGGCGGCAAGATGAATAACAAAAATGTCGTGTGATTGCGTGAGTTCCTGCGTGTTTCCTGCCTTGACGACGACACCTTTGCGGAGAATGGCTACGCGGTCGGTGATTAATTCCACTTCCGAAAGCAAGTGCGAATTGACAAAAATGGTTGTGCCTTCGCTTTTGACGACTTCAAGAATTTGGCGAATTTCCATACGTCCTACGGGGTCAATACCGTCGGTGGGTTCGTCCAAAAACAGTAATTTCGGGCGGTTGAGCAGTGCTTGTGCCAAGCCGATACGTTGCATCATCCCTTTGGAGTAGCGCTGAATCTTGAGTTTGCGCCATTCCGTCATGTTCACAAACTCCAACACTTCATCAATCCTTGTTTGGAGCGTTTTTCCGGACATTCCCCCTAAGTTGCCATAGAACTCCAACATCTGTTGCCCCGACAAATACAAGGGAAAACGGTGGTTCTCCGGCAAATACCCGATGAGTTCTTTTGCTTGAAGCGAGGAAATATCTTGCCCCAAAATATGACAGCTTCCACTCGTTGGCGCGATAATGCCCAGCATGAGTTTAATCATCGTGGTTTTACCAGCTCCATTGGGACCAAGAAGTCCGAAGATTTCGCCTTGCGCGACATCCAAATCAATCGGCTTGAGAGCCTCAATCAGTTGTTTATTATTTTTATACGTCTTGGAAAGACCGCGTATTTCGATACAGTTGCTCATTCGTGGAAATAATTGGTTTCGTGGGGCTTGTTGCTTAGAGATTGTTCTGTTGGGATTAGTGCTTTTCTTCTGCTTTTGCTTGATTCCACAGGGCATCCATTTCTGAAAGGCTCATGGAATCAAGGGTGGTATTCTGCGCCAATGCTAATTCTTCGATACGTTTGAAACGGCGCATAAATTTTTCATTTGCATTTTGCAACGATTGTTCGGCATTGACGTTGAGGAAACGCGAGGCATTGACGAGAGCGAAGAGTGCGTCACCAAACTCTTCCTCGATATTGGCATGATTGTTTGCACTGCGGGCTGCGCGAAGTTCCTCAAATTCCTCGGCAACTTTTGCTAATGCTCCTTCGGCATCATCCCAATCAAAACCAATTGCCGCGACTTTTTCTTGAATACGCGTGGCGCGAAGCAAGGCGGGAAGATGCTTCGGAACGCCTTCGACAACTGATTTTCGACCTTCGCGCATTTTAATCTGCTCCCAATTCCGCTTCACGGCATCGGCGGAATCTGCCGACGCATCGCCGAAGACGTGTGGATGCCGCGTGACGAGTTTTTGAAATTCACGCTCCAGAATTTCTTTCATCGAAAAAGCGCTTGTTTCCTCCGCTATAACAGCGTTCATCACAACGTGGAGCAGAATATCGCCTAGTTCTTTTGCCAATTCGGGTGCATCGTTTGCTTGTGCGGCATCAATCGTCTCATAAACTTCTTCCAGCAAGAGTGGCATAAGCGTCGTGTGGGTCTGCTTTCTATCCCAAGGGCATTCCACACGCAAAACCCGCACCAATTCAACAAATGCTCGAAAGTATTCCGTTTCATCGTGCGGAGCATGAATCGTCGGAACAGCACGAGGCGTTGATGCTGATGGGCTTGATGGTAGCGGTATGGCGGTGTTCTGGGATGGCATGAATAAACGCAAGAGTAGGGAATAACGGCGAATTTGTCTGCGCCGCAACTTACGAAAGCTGGTGCAGGAAAACAACGGTGATGCAGGAAAAAATTCTACGAGAAAAAGGCGGAGTAAGCAGGGTTCATAAAAACAGTGAAAAATTTCACTTTCGGATTTGATTTGGGGTATCAATTGTCAAAATTTCTCGTCCATTTCGTCGGTAGATGCGAAAATCTGTATCATCTACGGTCAAAATCACGTGTTCTTGATACTTTTCTTGTTCTGCCATAACGATAAGACACGCATCGGCATAGTCCATTGGTACGTTTTCGTAGCGTTGTGTCAGTGTTGAGACTCGTTCCACGTGTTGAGCAAGGTGAAAATCAATCCGTACCGAGCCGTTTCCGACCATTTTCATCAAAACAGCAATTCCTTTTGCACCAAGTTTCTCGTTGAGAAGATATGCGGCTTCAGCAATGACGGCTTCGCAGGTGTAAAATGGTGGTTTGTAGTCTTGCGCTATTTTCCTCGCCCATTGATGATATTGATCTTTGTCATTGATTGAGGCAACAAAGAAGCCTGTATCAGCGATTACTCGCATTCCTGCTCCTTCCAAACCCCTTGAGGTGTTCTTTATTGCTGGATAAGTCTGGAACATTGGCACTCAATGAACCGATAAGATGCTTGTTTTTCTCATAGAACGAACCTTTTACACCTTCGGTATGCTTCGCATCATTTTCGGCTTTTGTGCCATTTGTCGGTTTGTCTGCAAGACTCCGTGTCTTTTTTGTCGTTGCTTTAGGGAGCATTTTCGTTGCCATGGATCACCTTTGCGAAATTTTTTTTAATAGCCAATCCACATCAATCTTTGGTGGCAGAACGACTGATACAATGTGATTTTCTCGGCATTATAGCCTCAGGAAACACCATTTTTCTTCGATTTCGCTGCCTGTGCAATTGGCAGGGAAACGGTTACTTGTGTTCCGCGTGCCGGCTCGCTTTTAATGGCAAGTTTCCCCTCAAATAAGTCTATAATTCGTGCAATAATAGAAAAGCCCAGCCCGATACCTTGCTGTTCATACATTTCGCGGTCAAATTGGGTAAATGCGCCGATATTTTTGATTTGCGTCGGACTCATCCCGCGCCCTTCGTCGCGAACACAAAGGACAGCCATGTTGTCCTCTTGAGCAAAACTGACAAAAATCGGTGTTCCAACTTGTGAGAATTTAACGGCATTGTCCATCAATTCGGTTACAAGCGTCGTTAGATAGACGGGACTGATAGCGGCGCTGACGGTCTCTTGAGCAATGTCGAGTTCGATGTCTTTCATCCGATTTTGCGCTTGTGCCACATCAAGAACAATTTCCGAGACGGAATCGCCGACGTTGTCGGTAATACGCCGTCCAAGCTGTTCCAAGCCCTCTGCACCCTCTTGAGCAATGGATTCCAATTTTGCGTAGAGCAGAATTTTTTCCAAGAGGCGATTCAGGTTATTCGTTGAACTGTTTACCATTTTGAGCAGTTCCAGAATCTCCGATTTGCTGAGATTTTCAAAGGATTCGATGATATATTTTGTTCCGCCGATAATGGTGGAAAGCGGTGTGCGAAATTCGTGGGGGAGTACGCGCACAAAGCCGGAGCGGATTTTTTGCAAGACCGAATCCATCTGACGTTGCACAAGAGCGCTTTTGTGCAAACGCGCATTAACGGCGTGAATAAGTTCTTTGATTTGAATAGGTTTAGTCAAATAATCGTCTGCACCGAGATTCATTGCATGGCGTATTTCCGCGCCATCGGCTTTGCTGGAGATGAAAAGCAGGGGAATATGCGTTGTGTGCAAATCAGCGCGAATCTCTTTCAAGACCTCATAACCACTCAAGCCCGGCATAAGAATATCTGAAATAATGACATCGGGAATATGCTCTTTCGCCATTGCCAAGCCTTCTGTGCCGTCGCCCGCGCCCAGAACCGTGTAGCCTTCTTTTTTCAAATGGCGCTCAATAAGTTGCCGCATCTGCACGTGATCTTCGATAATCAGCACTTTTTTTTGCGTAATCACGCCTTCATCCAAAACTAACGTGCGTAAGTCCTTGTTTCCACGCTGGATTTCGAGGATTTCATCTTCGTCGGGGGCGTATCTATCGCCTTCTCCGGTGATGATGTAGTGATAGTTAAAGCCATAGCACTTCTCAAAAAGCAACCGATAATCAACCGTATTGCGGTATTTCCAGTTGGAAAGCGCCGACGGCGTGATGCTGAAAAACTCAGCGAGTTCGGCATCGGTCGAAATATCGTAGAGATCTTTAATCCGTTGGAGGATTTCGCGTGCTGGGGAATGTTTGGTCATAGTCGGGAAGCAACCAATGGCGGTGAGAAAAATTACTCTTGGGGACGCACGTACACGGCGTTGTCCCTTCACAAAGTGTGATATATGCAAATATACTCTTCCTTCGGGACGCAAGCAAGGAATTTTCTTGAAAAATTCTCACGGAATGTGAAGTTGTTTTCGTATTGTGAAGAGCGGTGTGTCCTATTTTGAGAATATTGGCTAAAGACGACGCGCAAGGAGTAAATGACCAGTCATAACAGCCGCATCACAGAACCCCTGTATTGATGAGGCTTTTGCGACACGCTGTCGTAAGGAACAATTTTTGGCATATAAATTGAGCGAGTATAAATACGCTTGCACAAGGCAGGCGAAAGCACCATCCTGCTCTCGGTCTTGATTACGAACAAACCCGCACCGGCGCGTGAAATTCACAGTAATTTTCGC
>JAAFHM010000041.1 GCA_013298375.1 Ignavibacteria bacterium
ATCCAAAATTCATCGGCAAAGCACACACAACCCGATATTCCGGGTTTCGTGCGCCTAGACGAGCGCCGACGCGCCATTATTCAAGAAGGGCAAGACCTGAAAGCCAAGCGCAATACCGTTTCCGACGAGATTGCACGGCTCAAAAAAGCAAAAGAAAATGCCGACCAACATATTGCCGAAATGAAAATTGTTTCCGATACCATCAAGCATCTGGACGAGGAACTACGCGGCATTGAAGAACAAATGGAGCATATTGCGCTCTTCGTACCGAACATCACCCACACAAGCGTTCCGCACGGCAAAGATGCCTCGGCAAATATCGAAGTGCGCCGCAAAGACGGTATCAATCCTTGCGAAGGTGAAAAAGGCTTTCGCAAAGACCACGCGACATTGGCGAAAGAACACGGTATTGTTGATTTTGAGCGCGGTGCAAAAATTTCTGGTAGCGGCTTCCCGTTGTACACGGGAAAGGGCGCACGTTTGGAAAGGGCGCTGCTGAATTTTATGCTCGACCGCCACACGCTGCAAAACGGCTACACGGAAGTATTCGTGCCGTTCTTGGTCAACGCAGCATCTATGCGTGGTACAGGGCAGTTGCCGAAATTTGCTGATGATATGTACACCTGTGCGGATGATGAACTTTACCTTATTCCGACGGCAGAAGTTCCCATCACCAATATCTATCGCGACGATATTCTCACGTCGGCGGAACTCACCAAAAAACATTGCGGCTATTCCGCGTGTTTTCGGCGCGAGGGCGGTAGTTACGGCAAGGATACACGCGGACTTCTGCGTTTGCATCAGTTCAACAAGGTGGAACTCGTGCAGTTCGCCAAGCCCGAAGATTCCTACGAGCAGTTAGAACTGCTTGTAGGCGAAGCAGAAGGCATTTTGGAAACACTCGGCATTCCCTACCGCACCATCCTTCTTTGCGATGGCGACACGGGCTTTTCCAGTGCAAAAACATATGATCTCGAAGTCTGGTCGCCCGCAGAACAGAAGTGGCTTGAGGTTTCGAGCTGTTCCAATTTTGAGGATTTCCAAGCCCGTCGGGCAAATATTCGTTATCGCCCCGAACCCAGCGCAAAACCTGAGTTTGTGCATACGCTTAATGGTAGCGGTTTGGCAACACCACGCCTCGTTGTGGCAATTTTAGAACATTATCAAACCGAAGACGGCAGGATTCGTATTCCCGATGCGCTTCAGCCGTATTGCGGGTTTGAATGGATTGGTGCAAAATAAGCATACAACTCAATGCTTGACTTACACTTTGATTTCTCCTGTTTTTTAGTGTATTTTGCTGCTATCGTTTAGCTCTCTTCAATACACCACCACAACCGTTATGATTCGCCACCTTTCGCTCTGGGGCGCGTTGCTCCTGCTTTCCATACAACCGAGCTTTGCGCAGCAAGGCGTAGCACCAACCGCATCTTTGAGCGGCTCGGTGCTGGATGGTGAAAATAAAGAACCTCTCATCGGCGCAACTGTGAGCATAAAACCACTCAAAATCGGCGCTGTCACAAACAAAAGTGGTTTTTTTACGCTCAAAAATATTCCTTCGGGCAAACATCAAGTAACCATCAGCTTTCTAGGCTTTGCCAAAAAAGAGATTCTCCTGGAATTTACCGCCGGAGAAGCGAAGCGATTCACCGCCGAACTCAAAAAGCAAATTTCCAAATCGGGCGACGTAACCGTTACGGCGGAGCGCGGCGAAGCGGAAAAGCGTCAAATCGCCGTGAGCCAAGTAAATATCCCGATGGAGCAGATAAGCCAAATTCGCGTTGGCGGCGAAGCCGATGTTTTTCGGGCGATTCAGTTTTTGCCCGGCGTGCTATCGTCATCCCAGATTTCAAGCGGTCTCTTTGTGCGCGGCGGCTCACCCGACCAAAATTTGGTGCTGGTGGACGGCGCGGCTGTTTATAATCCAAGCCATCTTTTTGGCTTCTTTTCGACCTTCAACACCGATGCCATTAAAGATGTGGAATTGGTCAAAGGCGGCTTCGCTGCTCAATATGGAACGCGGCTGTCGTCGGTAATAAACATTACCCAAAAAGACGGCAACAGGGAAAAAGTCGAAGGGTTGGCGGCGGTTGGCTTGATTGCCTCACGCGCTTCGGTACAAGGTCCGATTGGCAACGGTTCGTTCTTTGTTGGCGGGCGACGCACGTACTTAGAGTTGGTGCGGGCTGTGGTGCCTATTGAGTCGCTTACGGGCGGCGTTCCGGTGCCAAATTTTTGGTTTTACGACGTGAATGCAAAAATCACCCAGCAAATTGGGCAAAACGACAAAATTTCCGTCAGCGCATTTTTAAGTTCCGACGATTTGAAATTTCAAGGAACAGGCTTGGATGTGAACATCGGCATTGGCAATCAAGCTGGGGCGCTCAGGTGGACACACATTTTTGACGAAAATCTTTTTGCGACGACTGTTCTTTCCTCCAGTGCGTATCGAAACGGCTTTAGCGGCAGTAATTCCGGTTTTAATTTTGGCGTGGAAAACACCATACGCGACATCACAGGACGCACGGATATTGAATGGTACGCAAACAATGAACTGACATTTAGTTTTGGCGCAGAGGTCAGTAATTTTCGTTTTGGCTATAAGCAAAATTTCACGGGGCGCGTTGACACCACACGCCCTGCCTTGCCGGGATCGGATGCCAGCACGGATTTTTCGCTGGACGATTGGACGTATTCTGCGTATGCCCAGACAAACTACCAGTTTACGCCATTTCTTTCGGCACAAGCGGGATTGCGGGCGTATTATCTACAAGCTAATGGGAATCTACTCTGGGATCCGCGTGCTTCCTTGCGTTGGGAAGTTAGCCCTGATTTAACCGTCAAAGCCTCGTGGGGAATTTTTCACCAATACTTGCGGCTTGCCTCGAATCCTGATTTTACCTTCTTCGACACGTGGCTCCCAACCGATGCGTCGCTTGGTCCCAGCAGTTCGTCGCATTATATTCTCAGTTTCGAGACAAAACCCGTGCTGTTCGGCATAGAAGACCTTGATTTTAACTTTGATATTTATTACAAAACGCTTACCAATATCAACGAACTTAACACCTTTGCCCTGCGCTCCCGCAAAGCTTCGGAGATATTTTTTTCTGGCAATGGCGAAGCATACGGCGGGGAAATATTTTTGCAGAAAAAAGCTGGGCGCTTTACAGGCTGGATAGGATACGCGCTGGGTTGGGTAACGGCACGATTTGATAGTATCAACTTTGGCAGACAATTTTTTCCGCGCTATGACCGGCGGCATGATTTCAAAATTGTGGCGCAATACGAGCTAAACGATGACTGGGAGCTTGGCGCGTCGTTTATTTTTCAGTCCGGACAGCCGTTTACGGGCGTGAGTTCGCGTTTCCAAACTGCTTTTCCGAGTGAGCGCACTGGTACGGGGATTACGGTCTCGACGGCGCGTAATGGCTTGCGCTTGCCGCCTTCGCATCAGCTAAATTTGAGCGCAAATTACAAATTCAAATTCTTTGGCTTGAATGCACGGCTTTTGATTGATATTTTTAATGTGTATTCTCGGCAGGACATTTGGTTCCGTTTTTACGACACCACCAAACCAACGGTGGAGGTAACGGACGTGCGGCTTTTGCCAATTTTGCCGACGGTTACGCTGGAAGTGAAATTTTAAGGTTCATCATTATTTCCTTGCACAATTTTCCCTGCTCGCGTGTCCGATAAGAAAAACGCTGGTTCTCCGTGAAAAATAGCGTAAGTTTGTCGTCGCAATTCTTTCATGGATTTGGTCGTGTATCAATCGAATATATCAATCATCGGTCATTTACTGTTCTCTTTCTATGATTCCATCCCGCATATTCTCGCTTCTCTGCACCTTTGCTGCAATGGTAGTTACCTTTGGTTGTGCGCAAAAAGTCACACTTGCGCCCCGCAACGTTGATGAATACTACGAACAGGCTCTGGATGCCTTCAATAACGAAAATCTTGCTGTGGCGCAGCGCTATTTCGATGCTATCAAATTGCAATATCCAGCAAGCAAATACGCCGATGACGCGCAATATTACTTGGCAGAAATCAACGTCAAGAAAAATGAAAATATTCTCGCTGCCTACAACTACAATCAGCTTCGGCGCACCTTTCCCAATAGCGAATACGCAAAAATTTCTGCTTACAAAGCAGCCATGAGTAGTATGCGTCAATCGCCCAAATTCGACCGCGACCAAGACTATACCAAGCAAGCAATCAAGGCATTTAGCGAGTTTCAGGCGCTTTACCCGAAAGATTCGCTGACGCTTGAGGCGGGAAAACAGATTCGGGAGTTGCGCTCAAAACTTGCCGAGCATGATTATCGCACGGCGGAATTGTATATCAAACTCAATGCTCCGCGTGCCTCGCTTACATATTACGACCTTGTGTTGAACAATTATCCCGACACCGAGTTTTTGGAGCCGTCATTTTTGGGCAGAGCGCGTATGCTTGTGCGTTTGAAGCGCTTCCAAGAAGCAGAAGAAGCATTGCGACTCTACCGCCAGCGCTTTCCGCAAGGCAAACTCCAAGCGGAAGAAAAAGACGTGATTGATTTGCTGAAACAAGCACAAGCAACGGCTTCTAATCCTCAGCCTTAACGCGCCCGCCAAGGGCAATGTTCCTGCTATACGGAGAAAGGTTGAGACTTGCATACCGGGTAAACCGTACTACGGCAGCGCTCTTTCACTCCTCAGCCGTAGCACGGAGAAGCGACTACCCTTCTTGAGTATATTTTTCCAACGAACAGCAACGGCACCCCATGAAAACACCGAAAAACTCTGAAATCGTGATGACGGAATTGGTTCTGCCCAATGATACTAATATGCTCGGTAATCTGCTTGGCGGACGGCTGATGCACTGGATTGATATTGCGGCAGCGCTTGCGGCGATGAAACACGCTGGACGAATATGTGTGACGGCTTCGGTGGACGAAATTAACTTTAACGAGCCGATTCGATTGGGCGACATTGTGAAACTCTATGCCTCGGTAAATCGTGCTTTTAGAACATCAGTGGAAGTTGGCGTAAAAACGGTGCGCGTGAATGTTGAAGGCGATGAAACCCCAGCAAATAATGCGTATTTGACCTTTGTGGCGCTGGACGCAGAGCGCAAGCCAATAGCAGTGCCGCCTCTCACGCCCGAAACCGACGAAGAAAAGCGCCGATTCGATGAAGCGGGTTTCCGCCGCGAACAACGTCTGAAGAACCGACAGCAGCTTGATGCCTTGCGCCAACAGCGCGAATCCGGCGTTTAATTGCAGCAGTCTGGAACGCTGCAAAAAATCAGTGATGTCCCCCAAAGAGTTGCCTTCGATTTCTATGGCTCAGGCGGAAGATCGTGTTATTTCATGCTGAGTCTGCCCGAAACATCACGATAGAGCATCGTTATTTCGGAGGCGCATCTAATCCCGTTTTCCGCCCTTTCTGCTCTACCACACACTATGCCTATCCTTGATTTTATCGGCAAATCCGACGTTGCGGGGCATCACCACCGCGTTCCCGTGCGACTTCTCCATGAAGAACCCCAGTATTCCTTGCCCTCAGACAACGAGCCTACGGAAAATCTTCTCGTCGAAGGCGATAACTTGGAAGCGCTCCGCGCCCTGCTTCCACGTTACGGCGGACAGGTCAAGTGCATCTACATCGACCCGCCCTACAACACCGGTAATGAAGGTTGGGCATACAACGACAACGTGAACGCGCCCGCCATACGGCAATGGCTCTCGAAAACCGTCGGACGCGACGACCTCTCACGCCACGACAAATGGCTCTGTATGATGCTCCCGCGCCTCAAACTCCTCCGCCAGTTCCTCCGCCCCGATGGCGCTATCTTTATCTCTATCGACGACAACGAAGTACACCACCTCCGATGCCTCTTGGATGAAGTTTTTGGGGAACAGAATTTTGTGGCGCAAATTGAATGGCAAAAACGTTATACTCGTAGTAACAATACTGACAACTTTACCTCTGTCGTTGAGCATATCCTGCTCTATGGGAAAACTGACTTATTTAAACCTAATCTCTTAGAACGTAGTGATGAAGCCAATGATAGATATGCCAACCCAGATAATGACCCAAGAGGTGTGTGGAAGGCTATTCCCTTCCTTAATCAAGTTTCGCCCGAAAAGCGACCAAATCTAGCGTATGAGATTACTAACCCCAATACAGGTGAAAAGATCAACTCGGACAAGAAAGCATGGCGCAGTGAAAAAGCCGTTTTTGAAAGGCTTTTAGCAGAGGATAGAATTTGGTGGGGAAAAGACGGTAAATCTAAATCACCAAATGTGAAACGCTTTTTGTCAGAGGTCAAACAAGGTATCACGCCCATCAACTTTTGGGATTATCAGTTTGCTGGGCATACCGATATTGCTAATACTGAAATCAAAGACATTTTTGGAGATAAAATTTTTGATACGCCCAAACCATCAACATTACTCAAGCGCATCCTCCAAATCGCCTCCGACCCCGATTCCATCATCCTCGACAGTTTCGCGGGCAGTGGCACGACGGCGCAGGCGGTATTGGAGTTAAACAAGGCAGACGGTGGGCGGCGGCGTTTTGTTTTGGTGGAGATGGAACAGGAAATAGCGCGGAGCATCACTGCCGAGCGTGTGCGGCGTGTGGTGGCGGGCTACACCGATGCCAAGGGCAAGCAGGTGGAAGGCACGGGCGGTGGCTTCCGTTTTATGCAGCTTGGCGAAGCACTTTTCGATGAAAACGGTGAAATCACGCCCGGTGTGCGCTTTGGGGAATTGGCGCGGTATGTCTTTTTTCACGAAACAGGTGTGCCGCTTTCGGATTCAGATACGGCAATGCAAGCAAATACGCCACTTCTGGGCATTGTGGGCGGCTCGGCAGTTGCGCTGCTCTACAACGGCATTTTGAAAGACAAAAGCGCCCAAGGCGGCAACGCACTAACGCGGGAAACACTGGCTATTATCAAAGCAAGTATTCATGCGGTTTCTACGGAGTTTGCGGGAAGTATTGTGGTGTATGGCACATCCTGTCGGCTTTCCGACGAGCGTTTGCGCGAATCGGGAATTATTTTTAAGCAGATACCGTATCAGTTGCATTTTGGCTGAAGGCGCATCAATGCAAGAATTGATGTTTTTTTTGTACTTTTGTGCCAATAGCAGACGTTCTGTTTACCCCAAGGAGAAGAAGCACTATGCCGATTGTTATTGCCGACCATATTGTTCATGCTACGCGGCTGACTCGTAGCGAAATTTTGCGAGAGTTTGCCATTATGCTCTATGCGCAAGAGAAACTAACGCTTGGTTCTGCGGCAGAATTGGCAGAAATGCCGCAGTTTGAATTTCAGCTTATCGCGGGCGGGCGCGGCATTGCGCCTCATTACAACCTTGCCGATTTTGAGGAAGATTACGCTCTGCTTCAACGGCGAGGAATAGTGTGAGCAATCTTGTAGAATCCCCGTTGAAAGCATCACTATGCGACTTCTCCCTGAAATTGCTCCTTGCCTCGACGAACTCATTCATCATGCAGGTTTCCGCATTGCTCCAGCGCTTGTCCGAGAAGTTTTGCATCGTGCGGGCGAAACCAATTATTTTCGGTAATCTCTCCTTCCAACCATGAATCTCAAAAACTACCAACAAACAGCATTAACAACGCTGCGTAGCTTTTTTCGCACGGCGCAGCATTGTTATTTGCAAGGCATACCCAGACCGCTTGCCACTGCTTTTGCGCAATACGAACCGCTCCAAGGAGGGCAGAAATACTACGATTCGCCGCTTGAGCATTTACGCGGTATTCCGAGTGTGTGCCTTCGTATTCCGACAGGCGGCGGAAAGACGCTCTTGGCAGCACACGCCGTTGGGATAGCGGCGGAGGAATGGCTTCAGACGGACGCTCCGATGGTTTTGTGGCTTGCGCCGAGCGGAAAGATTGTGGAGCAGACGCTTCGCGCACTCCGCAACCCGCGCCATTTCTACCACGAGGCATTAAAAGCGCGGTTTGCGGCGGTGAACGTTGTCAGCATTGACGAGGCACTGCGCCTGACGAAATCAACGCTAGACGAAGGCGTAACGGTGCTTGTTGCAACCTTGCAATCTTTCAGGCGCGAGAGCAAAGACGGTTTGCGGGTCTATGCCGAAAATGGGGCGCTCATGTCGCATTTCGAGGGGCTGCCGGAACGGGTGCGCGAAGCATTATCGCATCATCCCGAAAGCCAAGACGTAGAGCGCTCTTTAGCGAATGTGCTGCGCTTGCGCCGCCCAATAGTCGTGGTGGACGAGGCGCACAATGCCAAAACAAATTTGAGTTTTGAAACCTTAGCCCGCTTCGCGCCCGCTTGTATCCTCGAGTTCACGGCAACGCCAAGCACAACCTTAAACGAAAAAAAGGAAATTTTTCCGAGTAATATTCTCGTGAGCGTCGGCGCAAAAGAACTTGCCAATGAAGAGATGATAAAAATGCCGCTTTGGGTGGACACGCGCAGTACGTGGGAGCGGACGCTAGGCGACGCTCTGGCGCGACTGAACGCCTTGCAGGAAACCGCAGCGTCGGAAACCGAGTATGTGCGCCCGATGATGCTCATCAAGGCACAGAGCGGCTCCGGGGCAGATTTGTCGCCGGAGAATGTCAAAAATGTGCTGATGAACGATTACAACATTCCTGCCGGAGCTATTGCCATCGAGGCAGACGGCACTGCCGAACTCACGGGAGTAGATGTGATGCGGCGTGATTGCGAAGTGCGCTTTGTGATAACGAAAGAAAAACTCCGCGAAGGCTGGGATTGCCCTTTTGCTTACGTGCTGTGCGTGTTGCAAAATATTTCGTCGCAGACGGCTGTGGAACAGCTTGTGGGGCGAGTTCTGCGGCTGCCCTACGCCCGCAAACGCAGGGCGGATGCGCTGAACAAGGGATATGTATTTTCGATGAGCGAACATGGCGGACTTGCCGATACGTTGAATGCTCTGGAAGGCGCATTGGTACAGAGCGGATTCAATGAGCAAGAGGCAAAAGAACTCATTAAGCACGACCATAACGCGCAAACGGAAGCCTTCACGGAGGACGATATGACGCTCTTCGGGAACAGTAGCGCGAGTGCAGGTAGCGCGAGCGCAGGAAGTATTAGTGTGGATTGCCCTGAAACGCCGACGTTGAGCGCACTGGCAGAAGAATTGCGGACAAAAGTACAGTTCAACGAGACCGCACAAACACTCACGCTCACGGATGCCGCCGACGATCTGACCGATGAAGAAATCACCTCGCTCGAAAACACCTTCAAAACCCAAGCGGGCAAAGATACCGTGCGGCGGCTGCGGAAAAAAATCCACTATCGGCTTGAGGTGCAGCGCAAAGGCAAAGCTTCTCCGTGCGAAAAAGGCGAGGAATTTGCTGTGCCTGCTTTGGTGGTGAAGACGGCGCGGAATGAGATATTGCGCTTCGATGCAGACTTTATCATCGAAAATGCCGATTATTCCTTCAACCTCGAAACCATCAGCCTTTCGCCAGAACTTTTTCCCGACAAAGAAGCGGATGCTGAGGGTGAAGGCGTTATCACGCTGGAAGGGGGAAAAATTCGTCACGCCTCTCGTGATGCGGCAAGCGAGCTGCACGACCGCCAATTCGTTCTCGTGAGTGGTGTGCGGGATTGGAACGAGGTAGCGCTTTCCCGTTGGATAGACGCGAAACTTCTGCGCCGCGATATGATTGAAAAAGCGGATTCGCTGGCGGTAATACGGGCGCTGATGCAGCGTGTTACCAAAGAGCGTGGTGTGGAATTTGCAGCACTCGTGCGGCGCAAACACGAGATACGGAGCGCTATTCAGGAGTTTTTTGATACGCATATTCAGAAGGCTCAACGTGCGCTTTTTGCCGATTGTATGCAGCAACCCGACGTGAATGCGCTTCACAGCGACCCCGCACACTGCTTTACCATGCCGCCGAAGCCTGATGCGTACACGACGTTTCCGCAATATTCCGGCTCGTACACCTTTCGCAATCATTATTATCCGTTTATTGGCAATATGTCCACTTCTGAAATAAAGTATGCCGTGGAACTAGACCGCAACAACAAGATTTCATGCTGGGTTCGGAACATCCCGAAGCATCCGCAATCACTGTATTTCGTCTATGATGGCAGCAAGAAATTTTATCCCGATTTTGTTTGCAAAACCACAAGCGGCAAATATCTGGTCGTCGAGCCGCACGGCAAACATTTAGGGGATTTTTCGGTCAAAGCCGCAGCCGGTCAGCTTTGGGCAAAGCAAAGTGGAAATAAAGGCGTATTTCTGATGATGTCGTCGGGCGATATGAAGCCGCTTACGGATGTTTTGCGAGGCTTGTAATAGTTTATCCATCCGGTAAGTTTTGAGGTGTTACCCATTGAGAAAATTCAGGGCGAATGCCGCATCCATTCTCATACCGAGTCTGTCCGAAGCATTACCATAAAACGTTTACGAAAAGAATGTATCAGTGAAGTTAAACTCAATATCAAAAAAACTCCCAATATTCATCTATCTTGCCATGAAATTTGTCTCTCTCTGCATAGCGTGGTTCTATGCGGCGGCAATTCTTGCCTTTTCACAACAAACCACCTCAACGAATCCCCTGGCGCAACAACAGCCAAAACACACCTCCACGCAACGCCTCAGCCCCATCGAAGAGGAATTGCAACGCCGCGTAACACCGAAAATTAGTAAATTGGATTTTCGCGGAGCGCTCAACGAGGTCAATTTTATGATTGCGGGCGATTCTGCCAATCCAACTTTGTATAACGTCCGTGCAATGTTGCATTTACAGCTCTACAATATTTCTCAGGCTGTGCAGGACTACGATAAAATTATTGCCTTGCAGCCAAAAAATATTGATGCATACCAAAGCCGTGCGCAATTGCGCTTTGAGCAATTAGGCGACAATGCAGGGGCGGTGCAAGATTTGACGCAGGTTGTCGGCTTAGACTCAGCAAATCCGTCGGTGTGGTATTCGCGTGGCGCAGTCTATCAAGCAATGCAGAAATTCGATGAGGCGCGGAAGGACTATGGGGAATGTTTGCGCGTTGGCAATAGCGATAATGCGCTGGCTCTGACGCAGCGCGGCTTTTGCGCAATGAAACTCAAGCAAACTACCGATGCGATGAACGATTTCAATACAGCAATCAAAGCCGCCGACAGCCTCAGTATGCGCAGTCCGGCAATGTTCGAGGCGTGGTTCTATCGCGGAAGCCTTCACCTGCAACGGCGGAAATTTGCTGAAGCTATTTTTGATTTCGATGCAGCGCTGCGCCTGAAAGATCAAAGCGGCGAGGCGTACTATCTGCGCGGCTACGCTAAAATGCTGTCGGGACGCACTCAAGACGGCTGCATTGATATGTCGCAAGCCAAGGAACTCAAATATGCGGCAGCAAGTGACCTAATTGAGCAGCACTGCGACGTGGTCGGCAATCTCGACTCCTTGCGGCGCTACACCATGCCAACAGTTACCGTAACGGCGGGGCGCACTTCGGCGGAAATTGCCATAACGGACTCTCGGCGTTTACTTGGGCGCGTCCAAAGCATCGTGGCAAATCCTGCCTTGCAACAACAGGCGCTTTTGCCAAGCAGTGCCTTTGCTTTTCGTAGCCCGCCCGGAATGATGTCGCCCTTTGATTGCAACAAGCAGCGCCTCGAAATGACGCGCCCCAGCCAAATCAATATCGGTTGTGTTGCGCAGATTTTACAAGAAGAGTTGCGCAAAATTTCCAATGGAAATGTGCGGGTACTTGTAGAAAATATTATGAATACTGCCAATGATTTGTATATTTTGGAGACAACTGCATCAGCAGACGATAATCGCTCGACACAAGATGTGAACAATAATCAAGCTGCTCTCATTCGTTTACGCCTTGCCGACCAGTTCCGCGAGTTGAACGAGTTTCTGGAGAAAATGCAGAATGCGAAACAATCACAGAAATAATTATGGGCATAAATTTAGTGTAGGAACTAGCCATGAGTTATACCCTCGAACTCGCACCGGAACTGGAAGCACATCTCCATGCCGTCGCTGCGGTGCAGCACAGGAAGGAAACGGACATTTTACTTGCTGCCGTGCAGGAATATTTATTGCGACAGCGTATAGACAATAATCGGTGGGCAAGCAATATACAAACACCGGACTCCGAAGCATGGATGGACGGAATTGAGCAGGAAGGTTGGCATGATGCAACGTGGTGATATTATTCTCAGTGTGTTGCCAGGTGATTATGGTAAACCTCGCCCCACCGTGATTGTACAAAGCGATGCCTACAATCCTTCACACGATAGTATTGTTGTCTGCCCTTTAACTTCATATCTGACAGCAGGATTAGAATACCGCATTCGCCTTTTACCTACGGCAAATAATGGCTTACATCAGGAGTCAGAAATTATGATTGACAAAATTTCCGTCATTCGACGTGATAAACTGCGTGATACTCTTGGACACCTGACAACAGCAGAGATTCAACGCATAGATAATGCACTCAAAATTTGGTTTTCACTTTCTTAATACTATGCCCAACATCCTCATTACCGGCGGCGCTGGCTTTATCGGACAAGCCATTACACGCGCCCTTTCCGACAATCCGAACAATCATATTACGCTAGTCGATAACCTCACGCGGGGGCGCATTGATGCGGACTTGCAATCGGTGTTAGACCGCGATAATGTCCGCTTTTTGCAAGGCGACATCACCGACGCAGCATTTTTTGATACGCTGCCTACCAATTTTGACTATATTTACCATCTTGCTGCCGTTATCGGTGTGCGCAATGTGATGGAAAAGCCCGATAAGGTCTTGTTGGTGAATGCTGTTTCGACGCTGTATTTGTTTGAATATGCGAAGCGTTTACCAAATCTCAAGCGTATTCTCTTTTCCTCCACCAGCGAAATTTACGCCGGCACGCTCAAGCACTTCGGCATAACCGTTCCAACGCCGGAAACCGAACCGCTAACATTGGACGACATCACCTCGCCACGCACAACCTATATGCTCAGTAAAATGTATGGCGAATCCATTGCGTTTAACTACGGACGGCTCTACAATATCCCATTTACCGTTGTACGCTATCACAACGTTTATGGTCCGCGCATGGGATTCCTGCACGTTGTACCGGAAATGTTCATCAAAATTCGGGATAATGACACGATTGATGTTGCTTCGCCAACGCACACACGTGCGTTTTGCTATATTGACGATGCCGTTGCATCAACGATTTTGGTAACGGAGCATCCGCAAACACAAGGTGAAATCATCAATATCGGCAATCAAGAGCAGGAAATCGCCATTCGGGATTTAGTGCGCACGATTGCAAAGGTCATGGGCAAATCAATCACTCTCAATGAGCTGCCCGATACCCCCGGCTCCCCTGCGCGGCGTTGCCCGGACACGAGTAAAATCAAGTTACTCACGGGTTTTGAGCCGAAGGTAGCACTGGAAGAAGGTATTACGCGGATGTATGCGTGGTATAAAGATAAACTGGATTCGCGGCACGAATAACGTCTTTTCATTGAAGAAACTATGAGCGCATTACACCGCTACAAACCCTTACAAGCCAGTATTTACCTGCACGAGGACACGTATTTGCAGCGTGAACTTGAAGCTGTTGAAAAAACCGAGTACATTGCCGGAATACTCTACCCGCGTTGGCAAATGATGGCGGGCGCACGGCTTATGCACAACGTGATTTGCAGCAACATCATCCGTGCATTGGGTAATAAACTGGCAGGTAGCAAATGTAGAACGCTAACAAGCGATACCCGCATCCAAAGTCCTCGTACTTCGGCATATCTCTACCCCGATGTTGCGGTCGTTTGCGGCAAGCCAGAGATTCAGAAACATCATTCACTTGTGAATCCAACGCTGGTTGTGGAGGTAACGTCACCGCAAAGTGTTGAATACGACCGAACAACAAAACTGCTGATTTACGACGCAATTCCCTCGGTGCAAGAATACATGATTGTTTCGCATGAAGCTCAGGAAATCATGCTCTTTCGGCGCGACGAAGCGCTCAGACTCGCCTTCGTGGAAATTGCAACCGAGCAGCTTGTGCTAACATCAGTTCACTGCACACTCAGCATCGCAGAGATATATGACGATACCGATTTCGATGAAATTGACGACATCAATGAAGAAGAGACGTAATATACTCAACTTGGAGAAATTATGAGCGCATTACACCGCTACAAACCCTTACAAGCCAGTATTTACCTGCACGAGGACACGTATTTGCAGCGTGAACTTGAAGCCGTTGAAAAAACCGAGTACATTGCCGGAATACTTTATCCCCGTTGGCAAATGATGGCGGGCGCACGGCTTATGCACAATGTTCTTTGTGTAAACATGAGTACTGCTTTGCGTAACAAACTTCGTGGAAAAGGATGCAGCACGTTAAGCAGCGATACCCGCATCCAAAATCCTCGTACTCCGGCATATCTCTACCCCGATGTTGCGGTCGTTTGCGGCAAGCCGGAGATTCAGAAATATCATTCACTTGTGAATCCAACGCTGGTTGTGGAGGTAACGTCACCGCAAAGTGTTGAATACGACCGAACAACAAAACTGCTGATTTACGACGCAATTCCCTCGGTGCAAGAGTACATGATTGTTTCGCATGAAGCCCAGGAAATCATGCTTTTTCGGCGCGACGAAGCGCTCAGACTCGCCTTCGTAGAAATTGCAACCGAGCAGCTTGTGCTAACATCAGTTCACTGCACACTCAGCATCGCAGAGATATATGACGATACCGATTTCGATGAAATTGACGACATTAATGAAGAAGAGAGTTAATACAACCACATCAGCATCATCATTTATTTTTTCATCCATGAAAGCAGTTATTCTCGCAGGTGGCTTAGGCACACGTCTTCGCCCATTTACCAATATTATTCCGAAACCTCTTTTGCCGCTTGGCGAAGGCGAGCCGGCAATGATGGAGGTGCAGATTCAGATGCTCAAAGCGCACGGCTTTGATGAAATCTACGTTGCCACAAATTACAAGTCAGAAATGGTCGAAGCATTTTTGGGCGATGGCTCGAAGTATGGCGTAAAACTGACTTTTAGTCAAGAAGATAAACCGCTTGGCACCTGCGGACCTATCACCTTGCTCAAAGACCGCTTAACAGAGCCGTTTTTGCTAATGAATGGTGATATTCTCACTGCACTGGATTTTACCAAAGCATACGCTTTTGCCCTGCAATCGGACGCAAACTTTGTCGTTATGACGAAAGAAATTATTACGCCTTTTGCATTTGGTAAAATCACGACCGAAGGCGATTATATCACCAACGTTGAAGAAAAACCGGATTTTAAATTTGAAATTCTTTCCGGAATTTATTTTCTCAAGCCCGCACTATTCGATATTATTCCCGATGACACCTACTACGGCATCGACACTCTCATCAAAGACCTTCTGGCGCGGCAGATGAAAGTGGGTCGCTATCTCATGCACGAATACTGGCTGGATATCGGGCGGGTTAATGACTACGAAGCTGCGCAAGTGGCATACAAAGAGCATTTCAAGGGAAAAGATGAGATAAAACCTGTATGAACACCAAGCGCCGACCTTCAATAGATGAACGTCGGCGCTTATGCTTAAAAACCTAAAGTTCTTGTTGTCAGACTTCGCAAATTTTCATAGACCTTTGCTATCCTCTTTCGGTTGTTGGTTGGTAGATTGTTTGTTATCTTTGCATCAAGCGAATAATTCACTGTTCTTTGACAGGTATACGGTTGCTGCCAAATGTGCTTGGCAGCGTAAAATCTGTACGCCACTATCTCAAAATTCTGTGCTTAAAGGCACTCTCGGCATCTGCCGAAGTAACGGTTATTAGAAGCATCGCGTTAAACCTCAACGTGCGGTATAAAAAGGTTATGAGATAAACAATGTGGGCTTTCGTCAAGAAGCCTATGGTCTCGAAAACGCATATACGCCACTATGCAGGTTCAGGGACAAGCCACCCAGCTTTAGCGGGTGGTACTTGACAAGTTTTCCGATTCCGTTTGGTAGGCGCAGTATGGTATTCCGTGTGCCGCCTACTCCACACTTTGCTCAACGCCTTTTTGGGAAAGCACTTCATGGCAACATCATCCTCAAAAACATCTTCGCGCAAGCCATCTGCATCGAAATCCTCGGCAAAAATTTCGGTACAATCCTCGGCAAAGCCTGATTCCATCTCGACGGCTTTGCAAGAAAGAGATTTGCCGATTACCGTGACCTTTCGAGACGTTGAGGTCGCACGGGAAGCCATTCGGCGCTATGTTGTCGAAACACCCTGCGCCCCATCGGAGCGTTTATCGAAGATGACTGGGTGCAAACTCCATCTGAAGTTGGAAAACCTGCAAATGACCGGCTCCTACAAAGAGCGTGGTTCGCTCAACAAGATTTTGCGACTAACGGAAAAAGAGCGTGAAGCGGGCGTAATTGCTGCTTCGGCGGGCAATCATGCACAGGGCGTGGCGTATGCTGCCGAGCGCAACAACATCAAAGCCACGATTGTCATGCCCGAAACCACGCCGCTTGCCAAAGTACGCGGTACGCAGGAGTTTAGCGCGGAGGTGATT